>JAIFNE010000145.1 GCA_020047875.1 Hydrogenophaga sp. | reverse complement strand
CATTGCCACTCCATCAAAAATCCGTATAACACGTCATTCCACCGGACGCAGGCCATAAACCCGGCCTGCGCCTGTGAACTCATGCGTTAGCGGTCACCAGAGATGCCTACTTACTCAACGAATTGGCCAATAAATTAAACAATCGAAAGGAAATACTGATGGCAAATAAAATTGAACTACCGAGTAACTGGGTCTGTGACGGAAAAGAACTCAAGCCCAAAAGTGGTTCTTCTATTTCAAATACTTGGGTTTTTGATGGCAAGGAAATAAAACCAAAAACCAGTGCGTCCATTTCAAACACTTGGATTTGGGATGGCAAAGAATTGAAACCAAAAACAGGAGCATCTTTATCAAATACATGGGTTATTGAAGGTCAAAAGGCAAAGCCCAAGACAAATGCAAGCTCATCCAACACCTATGAAATAGGAGGGCTTCCAATTTTAGCTATTGCTGGGGCTTTGGTTTTAAGGCTTTGGTAAGTAGTTGCTTAATTAAGGTTTTTAAGAACATGACCTATTACGCTCGTTTTGAAACTATTGAAAACCATTTGTTTAGGTTTGATACTCGAATTTATCTAGGTGAACATGATCCCAGTCAAGATGGTGAATGCGTTGGGGCAATTGTTGGCAAAAATCCAGGTTCTGCTCAGCCAACGCAACTCGGCGTATTTGCACATCTAAATCTAGACGGCGATAAAATGCTTCCGAGTGTTCGTAATCGCTTTATCGTTGCCTATGAACGGGCTGGGAAACATATACCTGCAAATGCTTTTGTGCAGGTTTGGAATCTTTTTTACCTCTGCAACCCAAATTTGGGAGAGGCGTGCTCAATGATTAATAACTTTGCGAGCCAGCCTCAATGCCCTTCTGAGAAAACCCAGTCAAAAGTCGTGTGGTTTGCTTGGGGTGGTAATGATGACCTCTTAAATCCTTTTAAGCTCCGATTTATTAAGCGCAATCCACCAAGTTTTTATTACAACCATCAAACCCGTGCGGTGGTAAGCCATACTCCATCCGAGCATGACTTTGCCAAACACCCCCAAGGTATGCCTGCAATACCAGTCATTAATTACCTAGCGAGTGTGCTATGAACACTACCGCTAACTCAACGTTCCAGCGGAGCTTCGCTACGCTACGCCCGCTGAACTTTGCGTTAGGCGTCGCAACTCACCTGCACGGCGGTCTTCGGTCTGTATGAAGACAAACGGCACACAGTCTGCTACCATGCCGACCGATGAAACCGTTCCGGTGGCCTCCTGACAAGAACGACCTGATCAAACGAGAGCGAGGCCTCTCGTTCGAGGACATCACGGTTGCAGTAGAAGCGGGTGGCTTGCTGGAGATCGTGCCCCATCAGAACCCAAAGAAGTACCCGCGGCAGAAGATCATGGTCGTCGAGGTTGCGGGCTACGCCTTCCTTGTGCCGTTCGTCGAAGAGGCAGATCACTTCTTTCTCAAGACAATCATCCCAAGCCGGAAGGCCACGCGCGACTTCATCGCGAAGGACTCAGACGATGTCTAAGCTTGATCCGTATGAACTAGAAGTGCTTGAAGCCTATGAGTCGGGCAAACTAAAGCCGATTGCGAGCAAGGCCGAGCTTCAGCGCATGCGCGCAGCAGCGAGAGCTACATCAATCAAAGACAAGCGGGTAAACATCCGGCTGTCTTCGGCAGACTTACTCGACATCCAGGCCAAGGCACTTGCTGAAGGCATGCCGTACCAGACGCTGATCGCGAGTGTCTTGCACAAGTATGTTTCCGGAAAGCTCGCCGAGAAGAAATCTCCCCCGGTGAAATATCCGGGTTAGGAGCAGGAACATGGCCAATACCGAAACCAAGCCCTGGGACCCAGCGGATCACCTCCGAACTGACGAGGAGATGGCAGCCTATTTGGAGGCTGCGCTTGAAGAAGGTGACCCGGCTCTGGTGGCTGCGGCGTTGGGGGACATCGCACGCGCCAAGCGAATGACGCAAGTTGCCCGAGAGGCGGGTTTGGGGCGCGAGAGCCTGTACAAGGCGTTGTCCCCAACGGGCAACCCTGAGTTTGCAACCATCCTCAAGGTGGTCGCCGCGCTGGGGCGTCAATTGCACGCCACACCTGCCGCCTCAAAGGGCGTGGTCTAACCCCACCCGCGCAAGCAGCGTTTCAACGGTAGGCCACGAACCCTGGCCGGCGGTACGCGGTTGGTTTCACCAGCCCGTGCCCGGCGTCCTGCCGTCGTCGCCCGATCGGCTCAAACACAAAGCCCCGCAACACCCACCATGCCGCCCCCAGCCGCACCGGCGCAACCCATCGGCGTATTCGACTCTGGCGTTGGCGGCTTGTCTGTTCTCCGGGCGCTGAGGGCCAGGCTGCCGGCGGAGACTTTCATCTATGTCGCCGACAGCGGCCACGCGCCTTATGGCGATCAATCACCCGAGTTCGTCGAGGCGCGCGCCGCCGCGGTGTCGCGCTTCTTGATGGCGCACAACGCCAAGGCGATGGTGATTGCCTGCAACACGGCCAGTGTGCTGGTGGCGGCCAGCTTGCGCCGCCTGCACCCGCTGCCGATCGTGGCCATGGAGCCTGCCATCAAGCCCGCGGCGATGGTCACGAAGTCCAAGGTGATGTTGGTGCTGGCCACCACGAGCACGGTTCGCAGTGAATCCGTGGCAAGGCTGTGCCGCGCTCACGGCGATGACGTTCGCATCATTCTCCAGGCCTGCCCCGGTCTGGCCGATCAGGTGGAGCTTGCCGAGTTCAGCAGCACCGCAACCCGCGAACTGCTGCGGCAGTACATCTTGCCGGGCGTTGCCCAGGGCGCAGACACCATTGTTCTGGGCTGCACGCACTACGCATTCCTTGCCCGGGAGATCGCTGAGACGGCGGGTCCGGCGGTCTTCATCGTGGAGCCTTCCGATGCGATTGCAGAGCAACTGGCCCGCGTGCTGCTGACCCTGGCGCCGGCGTCCAGCCTGAGCCAGGCCGCCACAACGTTCTACACCTCTGGCTCCACGGCGCTTCTGTCCTCGTTCCTCACCGCGATCAACGAGCCTTTTGAGCAGGTGTTCGAGCTTCCTGCCGACAGCGCCTAAAAGCCCGTGCTTGGGGCACTGCGGCTACAAGACGGCCGCAGACGCCAACGCGGGCTTTAGCGTGTTTCCTGATGGCCAGGTCAAATTCCCCCACCCTTGGCCACCCCAAATTCCCCCAGGCAGGACGGTCAGATTATGACGACTCGGGTGTGATGGCGATGCGTGCAGCGGCCTCCTTGAGCCGGTCGCTCTTGCCCTCGAACTCCAGCATCGCGCAGCGGTGCATGAGCCGGTCCAGGATGGTGGTGGCCATGGTGGCGTCGCCCAGATATTTGCCCCAGTCCTGCAGCACGCGGTTGGAGGTGATGACGATGGAGCGGCGCAGCTTGTAGCGCTGGTGCACGATGGCCTGCAGCACCTCGGCGGCGTGCTCGCTGAGGCGCCTGGCCAGGAACAGGTCATCGAGGATGATCAGGTTCCGCTTAGCTCGTTAGGCCGCGCAAAACCAAGGCTCACCAGGCTTCGACCTCAAAGCATCTTGAAAGCAGCCCACGCACTCTCAGAAGTTTTCCCACTCCCCGTCTTCAGCGGGTTTCGTCTGTGATGTGGCAGGCCTTGCCAAGGCTGGACGCCTGAGTGCTGGGCTGGGGCCTGGTTTGGGGTGTGGTGGTTTCAGGCTTTTGTTGGCGCCAGCACTTTCTGGCCGTGAAGACTCCGCCACTTTTTTCCTGGGGCTGGACGGTGCCTGCTCAGGGCGCGGTGCCGCGCGTGGGGCAGAGCTGGGCATGCTGGAGGCACCGCTGTTCAGCTTGAACACGCTGACAACCTCGGCCAGTTGGTTTGCCTGATCTCTGAGGCTTTCGGCTGCAGCGGTGCTTTGCTCTACCAGCGCTGCGTTTTGCTGGGTCATCTGGTCGAGCTGGGTCACGGCAACGTTAACTTGGGCGATGCCACTGCTTTGCTCTGCCGCGGCGGCTGCAATTTCCGCTATCACATCGGTCACGCGCCGTACGCTGGCCACGATCTGATCCATGGTTTTGCCCGCGTCCTGCACCTGATTCGTGCCGCTTTGCACTTTGTCAACGCTGGCGTTGATGAGGTCTTTGATTTCTTTGGCGGCCTGCGCGCTTCGCCCTGCCAAGTTGCGCACCTCCAAGGCCACCACCGCAAAGCCTCTGCCTTGTTCGCCAGCTCGGGCGGCTTCGACAGCAGCATTCAAGGCCAGGATGTTGGTCTGGAAAGCGATGGCGTCAATGACGCCGATGATGTTGGCAATCTGCTGGCTGCTGCGGTTGATATCGTTCATGGTGCTGACCACCTGGCTCACCACCTGACCCCCGCGAATCGCCACTTCGGTGGCGCTGCTGGCGAGCTGGTTGGCCTGAGATGCGGCATCGGCACTCTGGCGCACAGTGGCAGTGATCTCTTCCATGCTGCTTGCGGTTTCCTCCAGGTTGCTGGCTGCGGCTTCAGTGCGGTTGGACAAGTCTTGGTTACCGTAGGCGACTTCGTTGGCCGCCCCCTGAATGTTGTCGCTGGCCTGGCGGGCAGCTGCCACCACGCCGTGCAGCGCGTCGCGCATGCTGGCCATTTCGCGCAACAGGGCGGTGAATTCGTCGTTGCCGGTCACGGCAACGGGTTCAGCCAGGTCGTTGGCAGCGACGCGCTGGGCCACTTGGGTGGCTTCCGTCAGACGGGTGTGCAGCTGCTTTGTCAACCAGACCGATGCGGCCACTGCCACGGCCAGAAGGGTGGCCATCATCACCGCCAGTTTGTTTTTCAGGGAGATGGCTTCAGCTTCGATCAGTTGCGTGCGCTGCCTCAAAATTTCGTTTTGCCAGACGCCCTTTTCGACGAGCACTTTCAGCATGGGTGCGCGTGCGGTCTGGACGGCGGGCAACTGGGCCAGTGCCGCTTCCCGGTTGCCCTCGTCCAAGTGTTTCTGGAATTGGTCCAACGCTGTGACGTAGGAGGCCAGAAAAACTCTCATATCGGCGACCTGCTGCCGGGCTTCCTTCGAAAAAATTGTCTTCTCGAACGCATCCAGGTCCGAGTGGAGCGTTTGGAGAGATTGAGCCAGCTCGGCCTGGGTCTTTTTGAGTTGATCTGGGGTGGTGTCCAACAGGCTTTGTCTTGTCAGCGAGTGGGCGCGAGCCGATTCGGTGCGCATGTTGCCGACGCGTTCTACTTGAGGCACCCGTTGCTCGCTGATGCCGCGGGCCTCGCTCTCCACCTCGCCCAACCCCACCCAAATGGCGACACTGATGACCACGAACGCCCCCAGGATGAGAGCGAGCACCGTCACCAAGCGTGTACCCAAGCGTGCAAAGTTGAAAATCATTCTGGGTTCTTTCAGGAAAACGACAACAAAGCGCCTCGAACCACAGAGGTTTCGAGTGCAGCCTTCAGGTAACGACCGCTAAATTCAAAACTTAACACCTTAATGGCCCTTTCTCTTTCTATCTGACGTCAATTTTAGAGCCCGTCAGATGCAGCGGCAATTCGTGCGGCTGCATTTGACAGAACTTGCAATCGAGGTCGCGGATTCATGTTTTTGTCGTGGGCAATGAGGGCGATGCGCAAGGTCGTTGTTCATGAATTCAGTCCAGTAAAGCCCAGGAGCCGGCTTCGCCGGGCCTCAGACCTTGCCCTCAGCGGGGAGGGGAGTGATCAACGCTGCGGCTGGTTTCCATTTGCTTGGCCATGGTTTTGCCCAGCTCCACGCCCCATTGGTCGTAGGGGTTGATTCCCCAGATGGTGGCCTGCACAAACACCTTGTGTTCGTACAGCGCGATCAGCGCGCCCAGGCGGTGCGGGGTGAGCTGGTCGAGCCAGAGCACGCTGTTGGGCACGTCGCCGGGGAAGCTGCGCTGGCTGACGAAAAGCTCGGCCCGTTCGGCGCTCTGGCCCTCAAGCATCAGCGCCTGCAGGGTGTCGGCGGCGCCACGGCCTTCGGCCAGGGCCTGGGACTGGGCGCGCAGGTTGAGGTTGACCACCCGGTGGTGCTCGGCCGCCAGCGGCAGCGGCGTGTCTTCCGACTCCACCCCGACAAACTCAACCGGCACCCGGTGCGTGCCCTGGTGCAGCAGCTGAAAGTAGGCGTGTTGGCCGTCAATGCCCAGGCCGCCCCAGACGATGGGGCCGGTGCTGGCTTCAACCGGCTGGCCGTCTTTTCGGATGCGCTTGCCGTTGCTTTCCATGTCCAGCTGCTGCACGAAGGGCGCAAAGCGCGCCAGGCGGCTGGGGTAGCACGAGAGCAGCTGGGTGGGGCAGTTCAGGAAGTTGCGGTTCCACACCCCGCTCAGGGCCAGGATGGCGGGCAGATTCTGCTCCAGCGGGGCCGAGCGGAAGTGTTCGTCCATGGCCTGGCCGCCGGCGAGGAATTCGCGGAAGGCCCGGGAGCCGATGGCCAGCGCCAGTGGCATGCCCAGCGCCGACCACACGGAATACCGGCCGCCCACCCAGTCCCAGAAGGTGAAGGTGTGTTCGGCCGGGTAGCCGGCTACGGCCGACTTCTGCGGCGCGGCGGTGATGGCGACGAGGTGCGCGCTCTGCGCGGCGCCTGCAACGCCGCCGTCTTCCAGCCAGCGCCGCGCGGAGGCGGCGTTGGTCATGGTTTCCTGAGTGGTGAAGGTTTTGCTGGCCACGATCACCAGCGTGGTCTGGGGGTTGAGCGCGCTCAGCGTGCTGTGCAGCGCCCAAGCGTCGGGGTTGCTGACGAAGTGCACGCGCGGGCCCGGGCCCTGGGCATGGTGGCCACCGCTGCACCACGGGGCGAGCGCCTCGGCCGCCATGCGCGGGCCAAGGTCGGAGCCGCCAATGCCGATGTTCACCACATCGGTGATGGCCAGGCCGGTGCTGCCCCGAACCTCACCCGCGCGCACCCGGTCAACGAAGTCGCACACGCGGTCCAGCTCGGTTTGCACCAGCTGCTGAATGGCGGCGCCCCAGGGCGCGGCGTCACCGCTGGCGCCAGGCGCACCGCGCAAGGCCACATGCAGCACCGCGCGCTGCTCGGTGGTGTTGATGGCTTCGCCGGCGAACATGGCGCTGCGCTGACCTTCCACCTCGGCCTCGCGGGCCAGCTGCATCAGCGCGGCCCAGATGGCGCTGTCGAAAGCCTGGCGGGTGAAGTCCAGCCGAATGCCGGTGCCGGCCGCGCTGGCCTGCAGCGCGCTGCGGCCGGGCTGGTTGAGGCGCTCGCGCAGGTGGGGCTGCGGGCTGGCGGCGAGGGCCGAGAGGTGTTGCCAGGCGGGGAGTTGGGTGGGTGTGGGCATGGGGCGGGCGCTGTGTTCCCGTTCGCCTTGAGCCTGTCGAAAGGGGGCGCGGTGTGGCGGTGCGAGGGCTTCGACAGGCTCGCCCCGGGTGGTGTTTGGCCGCGATTATCGGTGGGCGATGGCGGTGGCCTCTTTGGCCAGGCGGGTGATGCCAGCCCAGTCGCCGGCCGCCAGCGCGCTGGCAGGCGTGAGCCAGCTGCCGCCGGCCATGGCCACGTTGGGCAGGCTCAGAAAGTCTTTCAGGTTCTCGGTGCTCACGCCGCCAGTGGGGCAGAACATCACATCAGAAAGCGGGGCGCCCAGCGCCTTGAGCATGCCCAGGCCGCCGGCTTGCTGCGCCGGGAACAGCTTCATCAGGCTGAAGCCTTGCTCGCGCCGGTGCATCACCTCGCCCGGCGTCATCACGCCAGGGATGAAGGGCAGGTTGGCCGCCTTCACCGCGTTGGCCAGCGCGTCGGTGCAGCCGGGCGAGAGCGCAAAACTGGCGCCCGCGTCGATCACCTGCTGCACCTCGGCCACGCGGGTCACCGTGCCCGCGCCCAGGTGCATTTGCGGCACGGCCCTGGCCACCGCCTCGATGGACGCCAGCGCCGCGGCCGAGCGCAGGGTGATCTCCATCACGTCGATGCCGCCTTCCAGCAGGGCGTGGGCCAGCGGCACGGCGTGGGCCGGGTCGGTCAGCACGATGACCGGGACAACCCGCGAGGTGAAGGCGGGGCGGGTGAAACAGGTGGTGGGGCAGGTGGTGGGCATGGTGTGGTTCATGTCAATCACTGAAAAGAGGGGAAGCACCGGATTCGGCTGTGCTTGCGTGCGAGCGGAACAGGCCAAACAATTCGCGGCCGGTGCCGTGGGCGTTGTGGGCGAGGTCGGGATGCTTCACCGGGCGCGCGGCGAGTGTGGCGGCGTCGACCTCCAGTTCGAGCACACCGCGCTCGCAGTCCAGCGTGATCCAGTCGCCGTCCATCACGCGGGCGATCGGGCCGTCGGCCAGCGCCTCGGGGCTCAGGTGGATGGCGGCGGGTACCTTGCCGGAGGCGCCACTCATGCGGCCGTCGGTCACCAGCGCCACCTTGAAGCCTTTGTCTTGCAACACGGCGAGCGGCGGCGTGAGCTTGTGCAGCTCGGGCATGCCGTTGGCGCGCGGGCCCTGGTAGCGCACCACGGCGATGAAGT
>JAIFNE010000043.1 GCA_020047875.1 Hydrogenophaga sp. | reverse complement strand
CCGACACCAACCGCATCAACGCGCTGGCCAAGTACGAATACAAGATTGAGAAAGACGCCAGCAACGCCACGGTAGGAACGCTCGACAGCAAGGCCCACATCGTGTCGCTGCATGCCGACTGGCACCCGTCACGCCCCTGGTGGCTGACCGGGCGCGCGGCGGCCAAGTGGCAAAAGGACCAGTTTGAGGGCGGTGTGCAAAGCAGCTTTCACGCGCAACTGCTGTCCGGGCGCGTGGTGTACGACGTGACTGAAAACTGGGACCTGGGTGTGATGACCGCCGTGCAGTTTGGCCAATATGGGGCGCGCCAGCACGCCCTGGGCGTGGAGGCGGGCTACCTGCTCAAGCAAAACCTGTGGCTGTCGGTGGGCTACAACCACGCGGGCTTTGCGGCCGACCGCGATTTGTCGGGCTACGAATACACCCGCGAGGGCGTTTACTTGCGGCTGCGCTTCAAGTTTGACCAAAACCTGTTTGCCAGCAACAACGCCGCCATCAACCGAACACTTGACCGCTAAGCCCTTGACGGACTCTCACCCCATGAAAAAACTTTTTACCTCCCTGGCTGTGCTTGTACTGTGCAGCACCACCGCGGCCCTGGCCCAAACCGCGGCCACCCAACTCACGCCCGCTGCCCAACGCATTTCAGACCAGGCTATCCAGGCCGACCATGATGCGTTCAAGGGCTTGCAAGGCCGCCTGCACCAGTTGAACGAGCGCGGCTTGCCCGTGCGCAATTACCACCTCAGCAAGGCGCAATGCTGGCTGGACGTGTCGTTGCACGAGTACACCCGCAATGACCGCAGCGCCTTCCCCCAGGCCGCCATGACCGAATCTGAAAAGCTCATCGTGGCCCTGGAAAGCCAGGCCAGCCCCTTGCCCATGGACACCCCTTTGGTGAACGATGCCGCCCGCCTGCGCCCCGACCTGTGGGCACGAACGGAAGCACTCAAGCAACACCCAGGCTTCAAGTGCGCTGCGCAGCAGGTCGCCTGTTCAGAGGTCGAACTGGTGCATGCCGGCAACGAACACAACCAACAGCAGTGGCGCCACGCCAAGCCCTATGTGCAGATTGCCGAAGAGCTGGTTTCAGAGGCCAGTCAGCTTGCAGCCCAATGCCTGCCTGCGCCAGTTGCGCCTGAAAAGATCGCTGTGGTGGTGCCGCCACCGCAATCGGTGGCATTGCAGGCCCGGGTGCTGTTTGACTTTGACCGGTACAGCCCTGAGCACATTCGCCCTGACAGCCGCGCCGAACTCGACTTGCTGGTCTCGCGCGTCAAACTCGAAGGCATCACCATCAATACCCTGAGCCTGACCGGCCACGCCGACCGGCTCAACAGCACCGGCAACGCTGCCTACAACCAGCAGCTTTCGCAAAAGCGCGTCAACACCGTGCGCGACCTGCTGGCTGCGCAAGGATTGGTGGTGTCTTTGGTGTCCATTGATGCCCGGGGCGACCGCGAGCAGGTTGAGGCCTGCGAGCGTCAGTTCAAAAACCCCACCGAGCTTCAGGCATGTCTGCTGCCCAATCGGCGCGTGCAGATCGAGCTGACCGGCACGAAGCGCGCTGCGCAGCCTTGAGGTTTCTTGCCCGGCAAGAAAGCCAGTACTGGCCGTTTGGTCCGGGTCTGCCCAAGCCCAACGCCGCCACTGATCACGTCATGCGGCGCGACCTGAAGCACATGCTGGAAAACCGCGGTTCCCTGGAGGGCGACACCACCAAGCCAGGCGACTTTGTGGTCGCGCGGGCGTTTGTGGAGCAGTCAAGTGCCATGTGGATGGCTATTTCATGAACAGCGGTTGGCTCATGCTGCACAAGGGCGGATGGTCCAAAAAGCACACAGAGTCTGGTGTGGTGTTCGACGCTATCTGGAACATAAAACCGCGTCTTCTGGGCCATGGCTGCGTTGCAAATCCGCGCGATACCGCCCGGTATCGCTGCGGTTTGCGCCTTGCCCTGACCCAGAATCCATCGGTTTTATTTGTTCCATCAAGCGCCGAACACCACACTGGGTTTTGAAGCTCAGGGGCTGCGTGCCTCACACCATCCTGGCCGTCTGCCCCGGTCGCCCTTTCACATGCAACTGGCTGGTCGCCGCCGGCGTCTCGGCCAGCAACTGACCGCGCCGGAACACCTTGAGTCGCGTGGCGCGCAGGCGCAGGGCCTCGATCGGGTCGCGGGCTTGCAGCAACACAAAATCGGCGTGGCAGCCGGGCGCCAGGCCGTGCTTCTCGAGCCCGAGAATGCGCGCCGGGTTTCGGGTCACGGCATCAAAGCTCTGGCGCATCGCCGCCTGGCTGGTCATTTGCGCCACATGCAGCCCCATGTGGGCCACCTCCAGCATGTCGCCGCTGCCCAGTGAATACCAAGGATCCATCACGCAGTCGTGGCCAAAGGCCACATTGATGCCAGCGGCCAGCAACTCGGGCACGCGCGTCATGCCGCGGCGTTTCGGGTAGGTGTCATGCCGGCCTTGCAGCGTGATGTTGATGAGCGGGTTGGCGATGACGTGCAACTGCGCATCCATCATGAGCGGCAGTAGCTTGCTCACGTAGTAGTTGTCCATGCTGTGCATGGAGGTGAGGTGCGAGCCGGTCACGCGGCCATGCAAGCCCAGGCGCTGGGTTTCAAAGGCCAGGGTTTCCACATGGCGCGAGAGCGGGTCGTCGGACTCGTCACAGTGCATGTCCACCCGCTTGCCTTGCTCAGCCGCCAGTTCACACAGCAGCTTGACGCTAAGGGTGCCCTGTTCATAGGTGCGCTCAAAGTGGGGAATGCCACCCACCACGTCCACGCCCATGGCGAGCGCGCGTTTCAGGTTGTTCATGTGCTGTTCTGGCCCCAAGGGGCCTCGCAGCACGCCGTCCTGGGGAAACGCCACCAGTTCCAGGTGCAGGTAGGGCGCCACCCTGCGCTTCACCTCCAGCAGCGCCTCCACGGCCAGCAGACGCGGGTCGCACACATCCACATGGGTGCGAATGGCCAGCAGTCCCTGGGCCACCGCCCAGTCGCAGTAGTTCAGGGCGCGCTCGATCAGCGCCTCTTGGGTCAGCAAGGGTTTTAGTTCGCCCCACAGCGCAATGCCCTCCAGCAGCGTGCCGCTCTGGTTGACGCGCGGCAGGCCGTAGCTCAGTGTGGCGTCCATGTGAAAGTGGGCGTCTACAAACGGCGGGCTGACCAGCAGGCCCTGGGCGTCCAGCACCTCATGGGCTTCGGCCATCAGTCCTGGGGTCAGTTCGAGGATGGTGCCTTCGCGCACGGCGATCGACATGTTCTGACGGCCGTCAGGCAAGGTGGCGTTGTGAATGAGCAGGTCAAGCATGGCTGGTGTGGATGTGTTTGCTACAAAACCCTGCCTTGTGGCCAACAGGCGTGCCGGCTGGAGGTTTGTTTGGTTTGTAGGGCGGGCGCGGGTCGGTGTCAGCGCTCGCCCTTTCGGTACGGTTTCATCAGCGCCTGCGGGTAACTGGCTTTGCGCGCCACCAACACCAGGGCCACGATGGACAGCACATAGGGCAGCATCAGGTACAGCTGGTAGGGCAGCACGGCCCCGCCGGACTGTTGAAGGCGCAGCTGCAGCGCATCAAAAAAAGCAAACAGCAGCGCGCCCAGCAAGGCCTTGCCTGGCCGCCACGAGGCAAACACGACGAGTGCGACACAGATCCAGCCGCGCCCGTTGATCATGTTGAAAAAGAAGGCGTTGAAGGCCGACAGAGTGAGAAACGAACCCGCCACGCCCATGAGCGCCGAGCCCGCCACAATGGCCGCCGTGCGCGTGGCCGCCACCGAGACACCCTGGCCTTCGGCCGCCTGAGGGTTCTCGCCGACCATGCGCACCGCCAGCCCCACGGGGGTGCGGTAGAGCGTGTAGCCGATCAGCGGCACCAGCAGCAGCGCCAACAGCGTGAGCGGGGTTTGTTGCGCCAGGATCGGCAGGCCCAGCCAGTCCATCTCGGCAAATGGTGTGATGGTGGGTGGCGTGGTGACCTTGGGGAAGCTCACGCGGTAGCCGTAATAGCTCAAGGCGGTGGCCAGCAGGGTGATGCCCAGCCCCGAGACGTGCTGGGAGAGGGCCAGCCCCACCGTCAAAAAGGCGTGGAGCAAACCCAAAGTTGCCCCGGTCAGCGCCGCCACACCCACACCCGCCCACAGCGGCCAGCCCAGATAAACCGCCAGCCAGCCGGTGAAGGCGCCCGCGACCATGATGCCCTCGATGCCCAGGTTCAGTACCCCGGCGCGTTCGCACAGCAGCACCCCCAGGGTGCCCAAAATCAGCGGCGTGGCAATCCGCAGCACGGCCTCCCAGAAAGACGGGTTGGCGAGGATGTCAAAAAACTCGGTCATTTCCAGCGCACCCGGTATTGCGTGAGCAGCGTGGCAACCAGCACCGAAATCAGCGAGGTCGCCACGATCACATCGGCAATGAAGGTGGGCACACCCACCGCGCGGCTCATGCTGTCGGCCCCCACCAGCACGCCAGCCACGAACACACTGGCCGCCATCACGCCCAGCGGGTGCAGGCCCGCCAGCATGGCAATCACGATGCCGGTGTAGCCGTAGCCGGGCGACATGTCCAGCGTGAGGTAGCTGGTGCGCCCCGCCACCTCGATGGCCCCGGCCAGGCCAGCGAGCGCACCCGACAGCATGGCCACCAGCACCACGGTGCGTGTGACCGACACGCCGGCAAAGGCCGCCGCCCGGGCATTGGCGCCCACGGCCCGAATGTCAAACCCGAGCACCGTGTATTTCATCAGCGCCCACAGACCCACCGACAGGGCGCAGGCCCACAGCAGGCCGGTGTGCACCCGGGTTTGCGCGATCAGCTTGGACAACTCCAGCTCGGGCATGAGCGCCACGCTTTGCGGCCAGCCCATGGCGGTGGGGTCTTTCATGGGCCCGTCCAGCATGAGCGACACCAGCAGCAGTACGATGAAGTTGAGCAACAGGGTGGTCACCACCTCGTCCACACCCAGTTTGGCTTTCATCAGCGCCGGGCCCAGCAGCAGCAGGGCGCCGGCCAGGGCGGCGGCCAACATCATCAGCACAAACAAGGCCGCCGGGTGCAGCGCCAGACCCGTGCCGTTGTGCAGGCCCCCCACCGCCACGGCGGCCATCGCGCCCATGTAGAGCTGCCCTTCGGCGCCAATGTTGAAGAGCCTGGACTTGAACGCCACCGTGGCTGCCAGCCCGGTCAGCATCAGGGGGATGGCGCGGGTCAGCGTCTCGCTGAAGGCAAACACCGAGCCAAACCCCCCTTGCAACAGCAGGCTGTAGGTTTTGCCCACGGGCGCACCCGCCCACAGCACCAGCAACGCGCTGATGAGCAGGGTGAAAGCGATGGCGCCCAGCGGGGCCAGCAGCAAGGCCAGGCGCGAGCTGGTGGTGCGTTTTTCGAGCCTCATGCTTGCGCTGTCTGGCGGGTTGTCACGCCGGCCATGGCCAGACCGATGGTTTCCCGGCTCCAGTCCCCGACGGGCCGGGCCTCGGTCAGGTGCCCGGCGTGCATCACCGCCACGCGGTCGCCCAGCGTGAGCACTTCGTCCAGGTCGTCAGAAATCACCAGCACGGCAGCGCCTGCGTCTCGCGCCGCGATCAGCTGCTCCTGCACATAGGCCACGGCCCCGATGTCCAGCCCCCAGGTGGGTTGGTGCGCAATGATCAGCTTGGGCGTGGTGGTGTCAGGTTGATCCGGGTGGTGCGCGGGGTGCAGCAGGGCGCGCCCCAAAATCAGTTTTTGCATGTTGCCGCCTGAGAGGGCGCGTGCCGCCACCAGCGGCCCGCCGCCACGCACGTCAAATTGGTCGATCACGCGCTGCGCGTAAGCACGGGCAGCGCCGCGCTTCACCCAGCCCCAGCGCGAGAAGGCTGGGCTGCGCAGGCGCTCGGAGGCGGCGTTCTCCCACACCGGCAAATCGCCCACCACGCCCACGGCATGGCGGTCCTCGGGAATGCGGGCCACGCCCAGCGCCACCCAGTCAGACGGATGCTTTGGCAGTGGCTGGCCGAGGAAGGTCACGCGCCCGGCCACTGCATGGCGCGTGCCGCTGAGCAGTTCGGCCAGAGCCACCTGGCCGTTGCCCGAGACCCCGGCAATGGCCACCATTTCGCCGCTGTGCAGGGTGAGCGAGACGCCATCAAGCCGCTCGCGACCCGGTGCGGTGCTCACCTGCTCCAGCACGCACACCGCAGCGCCAACCCGGGTGGCGGGGTGGCGCTGGGGTGGGGCCACCGCATGGCCCACCATCCACTGCGCCAATTGGGCCTGGGTGGTGTCCCGCGCATTCGCGGCAGCCACCAGTTTGCCGCCGCGCAGCACCGCCACGCGGTGGGACACGCGCAGCACCTCACCCAGCTTGTGGCTGATGAAGATGATGGACAGACCCTGTGCCACCATTTGTGCGAGCACGGCAAAGAGCGCCTCGCTCTCCTGCGGCGTCAGCACGGCGGTGGGTTCGTCCAGAATCAGAATACGGGCGCCGCGGTACAGCGCCTTGAGAATTTCCACGCGCTGGCGCTCGCCAACCGACAAGCTGCCCACCAGCGCACCGGGGTCCACGGTGAGGCCAAACTGCTGAGCCACCGCCATGAGTTTCTCGCGCGCGCCGCGCTGGCGGGTCAAGGGCAGCCACAGCGGCTCCGAGCCCATCATCACGTTGTCGAGCACGCTTAAGTTGTCGGCCAGCGTGAAGTGCTGGTGCACCATGCCAATGCCTGCGGCCAGCGCCGCCCGGGGGTCGCCGGGCGGCAAGGGCTGGCCGAACACCTTGATCTCGCCCGCGTCAGCGGTGTAATGGCCAAACAGAATCGACACCAGTGTGGACTTGCCCGCCCCGTTCTCGCCCAGCAGTGCCAGCACCTCGCCGCGCTCGAGTTGCAGCGAGACGTGGTCGTTGGCCACCAGCGTGCCAAACCGTTTGGTGATGCCGGTGAGGGTGAGGACGGGGTTGCCCACCTTACTTGGCCGTGGACTTGGGCTGGCTGTCATCCACCTTCACGGTGAATTTGCCGTCCAGGATCTCCTGTTCCCGGGCTTTGACCTTGGCCATGATCTCGGCCGGCACCTTTTTCTCAAAGGTGCCCAGCGGCGCCAGGGACGAGCCCTTGTGCTTCATCATGGAATAGGGGCCGTAGTCTTCGGCGATGAACTTGCCCTCTTTGGCGAGCTTGATGGCCCGGTCAGCCGTCGGCCCAAAGTCCCACAGCGCGGAAGCCACCACCGTATCGGGGTATTGCGCCTGGGTGTTGATGACGTTGCCAATGGCCAGCTTGCCCTTTTCCTTGGCGGCATCGCTCACGCCAAAGCGCTCGGCGTACAGCACATCGGCGCCCTTGTCGATCATGGCAAAGGCGGCTTCTTTGGCTTTCGGTGGGTCAAACCAGCTGTTGATGAAGCTCACGCTGAACTCCACCTTGGGGTTGGTCTCTTTGGCGCCCGCCATGAAGGCGTTCATCAGCCGGTTGACCTCGGGAATGGGGAAGCCACCGACCAGGCCAATCTTGTTGCTTTTGCTCATGCCCCCGGCAATCAGGCCGCTCAGGTAGGCGGGTTCCTGAATGTAGTTGTCAAAGGTGCTGAAGTTGGGCGCGACGGGCTTGCCGCTTGAGCCCATCAGGAACGAGACCTTGGGGAAGTCTTTGGCCACCTTGCGGGCCGCGGCTTCCACGGCAAAGGCTTCACCCACGATCAACTGGCTGCCCCCGGTGGCGTACTCGCGCATGACGCGCTCATAGTTGGCGTTGCTGACGTTCTCGCTGGCCTTGTATTCAATCTCGCCACGCGCTTCTGCCGCTTTCAGCGCCTGGTGCAGGCGCCCGGCCCACTGCTGCTCAAAAGGCACGGTGTAAATCCCCGCGACCTTGAGTTTGGCTTGCGCCAAAGCCAGGCCGGGGGCCAGGGTGGCCAGTGCAGCGGCCAAAACGACCGCTTTGCGGCGACTGATCAGTTTCAAAGACATGGTTGCTCCAGGTTGATGACACGACGAAAAAACAGCAATTTGACCAATGGGCGTCCGACTGGCTCCGATAGGTCAATTCGGCATAAAAAACACGCACGCTACGTGCCAGCGCGCTCCAGCATGGCGTGCAGCAGCACATTGCAGCCGGCGGCCAGGTGCTCGGGCTTGGCGTCTTCAATCTCGTTGTGGCTGATGCCGTCCTTGCACGGAATGAAGATCATGCCGGTGGGGGCCAGCTTGGCCATGTAGACCGCGTCATGCCCGGCGCCAGACACCACCGGCATGTTGGAGTAGCCCAGCTTCTGCGCTGCGCGTGCCACCGCGTCAATACAGTCGGCGTGAAAGCCCTGCGCGGGATAGCTGGAGACCAGCTCGATCTGAATGGGCAGCCCCGTCTTCTGGCTCAGGTCGGCCATCTGGTCCACCAGCGCATCGGTGGCGTTGCGCAGGTCGATGCTGAACTTCACCCGCCCCGGAATCACATTGCGGCTGTTCGGGTGCACCTGCACCATGCCCACCGTGCCGCGTCCGTGCGGCGCATGGCGCAGGGCGCTGGCCACCACCTCCTGCATCAGGTGGGTGGCGACCTGCAGAGCGTCTTTGCGCAGCGCCATCGGCGTGGGGCCGGCGTGGGCTTCCATGCCGGTCACGGTGCAGTCAAACCAGCGGATGCCCAGCACGCCCTGCACCACGCCAATGGTCACGTCGTTGTCTTCAAGCACCGGGCCTTGTTCGATGTGGGTCTCAAAGAACGCGCCAATCGGGTGGTCGCCCGGCTCCTGCTCGCCGATGTAGCCAATGCGGGCCAGTTCCTCGCCCACGGTCTTGCCATCCACGTCTCGTGCCGCGTAGGCATGCTCCAGCGTGAAGGCCTTGGCAAACACGCCCGAGCCCATCATCACCGGCACGAAGCGCGAGCCTTCTTCGTTGGTCCAGAAGCTCACCTCAATCGGCGCCTCGGTCTCGATGCCGTGGTCGTTGAGAGTGCGCACCACTTCGAGCCCGGCCAGCACGCCGTAGTTGCCATCGAACTTGCCGCCGGTGGGCTGGGTGTCGATGTGGCTGCCGGTGGCAATCGGCGGCAGGCTGTTGTTGCGCCCGGCGCGGCGCATGAAGCCGTTGCCGATTTTGTCGATGGTGACCGTCATGCCGGCTTCACGCGCCCAGCGGGTCACCAGGTCGCGCCCTTGTTTGTCGAGGTCGGTGAGGGTCAGGCGGCACACGCCGCCTTTCGGGGTGGCGCCAATTTGTGCCAGCTCCATCAACGAGGCCCAGAGGCGGTCGCTGTTGATGCGCAGGGTGTCGATGGAGGTGGCTGTGGTGGTGGTCATGGGTAAGTCCTGGGTTCGGTTTCTGGTTAACGCACCACAGCCGTCGGTGCCAAGGCCTCAGCCCGCAGCTTGGATGCCCCAAAGTCTGGCCCAAAGGCCGGCCGCTTGAGGTAGCGCCCCACGCCCCGCTCCGCCCGCAAGTCGCCCTGCACAAACACCAACTTGCCCTGGCTCACGGTGTGGCTCGGGATGCCCTTGACGGTGCGCCCCTCAAAGATATTGAAGTCGCCCTTGCTGAACTGCGTCTTGGCCGAGAGCGTCTTGGTGCCCGCCGGGTCCCACACCACCAGGTCGGCATCTGCGCCCACCGACACGCTGCCCTTTTGGGGGTAAATGTTGAACAGCTTGGCCGCGTTGGCCGAGGTGACCGCCACAAATTCCGAGGGCGTCAAGCGCCCGGTGTTCACCCCCTCGTCCCACAACACCGCCAGGCGCTCTTCCACGCCGCCGCAGCCGTTGGGAATCTTGGAGAAATCGCTTTTGCCGGCGGCCTTTTGCTCTGCGCAAAACGTGCAGTGGTCGGTGGCTGTGGTGTGCAAATTGCCGCTCTGCAGACCGCGCCACAAGAACTCTTGGTGCGTCTTGGCCCGAAACGGCGGGCTCATCACATGCGCGGCGGCGGTCGCAAAGTCGGGGTGGCGGTACACGCTCTCGTCCACCACCAAATGCCCCGCCAACACCTCGCCGTACACGCGCTGCCCGCGGGCCCGGGCGCGGGCAATGGCCTCGGCCGCTTCCACGCACGACACATGCACCACGTAAATCGGCACGCCCAGCACATCGGCGATGGCAATGGCACGGTTGGCGGCCTCGGCCTCCACCATTGGCGGGCGGGACAGCGGGTGCCCTTCCGGCCCGGTGATGCCCATGGCCGCCACCTCTTTTTGCAGCAAGAACACCAGCTCGCCATTTTCGGCCGAGTTCCAGCGAGCGCCTGAAGCTGTTCACCAGCGTCTCGTCGTCGCACATGATGGCGTTCTTGTAGGCCATGAAGTGCTTGAAGCTGTTAATGCCTTCCTCGCGCACCAGCGTGCCCATGTCGTGCTTCACCGACTCGTCCCACCAGGTCACGGCCACATGAAAGGAGTAGTCAGAGGCCGACTTTTCGGCCCAGCCGCGCCAGGTCTGGTAAGCCTCCATCAGCGGCTGCTGTGGGCTGGGGATGACGAAGTCGATGATGGACGTGGTGCCGCCCGCCAGGGCGGCTGCGGTGCCGGTGAAGAAGTCGTCCATGGTGACTGTGCCCATGAACGGCAGTTGCATGTGGGTGTGCGGATCAATGCCGCCCGGCATCACATACTGGCCGCCAGCGTCCACCACCGTGGCGCCCGACGGGGCGCTCAGGTTTTCGCCCACAGCGGTGATGGTGCCGTTGTGGGTGATGACGTCGGCCAAAAAGGCCCGGTCGGCGTTGACGACGGTACCGCCACGAATAAACAGAGAGGTCATTGGTTGCTCCTAAAAACGGTCACTGCTGAGGCAATCGGTGTATGGGCGAGAAGACAATTTGATGCTGAAAAGAGCAAAAAACCAAGCCGGCATCAAGTGGTCGGGTGACGTGTTCGGCTCACGCGACCTGCGGGGCGCTCAAGCCGGCATCGGGTTGTTGGGGTGGCCGGTCCAGTCGGCGTGCTCGGCGCTCACGGTTTTGCCGGTGCGCTGGTCGAGCTCGCCGGGCTGCAAGTCGCGCAAGGTGATGCACTCGGGCACCGGGCACACCACCACACACAGATTGCAGCCCACGCATTCGTCCTCGCGCACCTCAAAGTGGCGCTTGCCGTCTTTGATGTTGATGATGGCTTGGTGTGAGGTGTCTTCGCAGGCAATGTGGCAGCGCCCGCACTGGATGCAGCTGTCCTGGTTGATCACCGCCTTGCTCACATGGTTGAGGTTCAGGTAGCGCCAGTCGCTCACGGTGGGAATCGCCTTGCCCCGGAAGTCTTCGATCGACGTGAACCCCATTTCGTCCATGTAGTTGGACAAGCCGTCTTTCATCTCCTGCACGATCTTGAAACCATAGACACCTGCACGTTGCCCGCGCCCAGGGCGATGTAGTCCACCGCGTCGCGCCAGGTGCCCACGCCGCCGATGCCGCTGATGGGCAGGCCAGCGGTGAGCGGATCGCGCGCAATCTCGGCCACCATGTTGAGCGCAATCGGCTTGACGGCCGGGCCGCAGTAACCGCCATGCGAGCCCTTGCCGCCGGTGGAGGGCGTCATGGTCAGCGAGTACGGGTCCACGCCCATGATGGAGTTGATGGTGTTGATGAGCGACACCGCATCGGCACCGCCGTTTTTGGCGGCGCGCGCGGGGTTGCGGATGTCGGTGATGTTGGGCGTGAGCTTCACGATGACGGGCAGTCTGGAGTACTGCTTGCACCACTCGGTGACCATCTGGATGTACTCAGGCACCTGGCCCACGGCGGCGCCCATGCCTCGCTCGCTCATGCCGTGCGGGCAGCCAAAGTTGAGCTCAATGCCGTCGGCGCCGGTGTCTTCCACGCGCGGCAATATCGCTTTCCAGCTTTTCTCTTCGCAAGGCACCATCAGCGAGACCACCATGGCGCGGTCGGGCCAGTTGC
>JAIFNE010000041.1 GCA_020047875.1 Hydrogenophaga sp. | reverse complement strand
GTCGCTGCTGACGCCATAAGCACTGAGCGCGCCGCGGCTCTGGTCGAGCGCCACGGTCTTTTGCTGCAGCTCGGTTTTGGCGGCGCGCACGCTGTCGCGCAGGCGCTGCAGCTGGCCGGCCTGGGCGCGGGTGGGGGCTTCGCTGGCGGCGAGTTTCTGGCCGAGCTGCTGGGCGGCGGTTTGGGCTTCGCGCAGGCTGGTGGAGGCGCCTTCGGTCTCGATCTTGAGGCGGCGGAAGGTGTCGATGGCGGTTTGCTTTTCGCCGAGCTGGCGCAAGGCAGCGGCACTGGCCAGCGCCTGGGTTTTGAGATCATCCTCGAGGGTTCCCGCCAGGCCTTCGAGGGACGCGGCCAGGGCGTTGACTTCGCTGTTGCCGGACACGGCAGCTTCGATGTCGTAGCGGATTTTCTGCGTGGTCATTGATTTCTTTCAGGGGTTGCAGCCGCTTCGCTCGCGAAGCAAGCGGGAAAGGGCTGGCCGCGTGCCAGCCCTTGGTCGTTCAGGCTTGCAGCGGCGCCTGCTGCTCAGCGCGCAGGCTCGCCTCGTACTGCGCGGGGCCCATCGCAGAGCGCTTCTGCGCCTCGATGGCATTGGCGTACTCCATTGAGCCCGGCAGGTAGCTGAATGGACTGCTTGGCGTTGCATCCTCTGCCAGCGGGTTCTCGCTGGGCACCGGTTTAACCAGCAAGGCCAGATTGGCCGGCTGAAGCGCCTTGACCAGATCAGCCAAAGCGAACTCTCGCAAGCCGGCATGCTCACCACAAAGCTGCTCACCCATCACGGCCCGCTCGCGAGCTGCAAAAGTGAGGTTCACGGGTGGCAAGCTGGCGAGCCTGAAGGACTGCCCTGTGCTGTCCGCGCTTGGGAGTGCGCGGAGCTTCATGTAGGCGTCGACCACCAGCTGCGCAGCCTGGTCGTACTCCAGGCGCGCGAGCTGCAGGCGGCACAGCACCACCACGTCCTGCGCTGAGGAGAGCTGTGCTGCCATCTCGGTGGCCACCGATGCCAAGCGCTGCAGCTCGGCTTCGTGGCCGGCCAAACGCGCGGCCAGCGGCTCGCTGCTGGTTTTCTGGTGCACCTGCGCTTTCTTCAGCGCTTCAAAGGCTTCCAGCTCTTGCGCCTCCCCGCTCTCGCCAGTGATCACTGCGCGCAAATGGGCCTCGGCCGCGTTGGCTGCTTGGTCTGCCTGGCTGCGCAGGGCGAGCAGCTCCTGGCTCAGCTGGTCGACGATGGCGGCGCGCGCCGCCTGGTTCGCCTCGGCCTGGGTAGCGGCCTCGGTGGCGGCCTTCAGCCGCGCCTCTGCAGCCTTCAGCGCTCTGGTGTGTTCTTCGTGGTCGCGCTTGACCACGGCGGCCACGCGCAGCCGGTCTTCGTCAATCGCCAGCGCAGTCTGCAGCCGCTGCAGCTCTGCCAGCTTGCGTTCGAGCTGGCGCCAGGCGGCCGAGTGTGCGGGCTGCGCC
Organism: Hydrogenophaga sp.; assembly: GCA_020047875.1. Taxonomy (GTDB): domain Bacteria; phylum Pseudomonadota; class Gammaproteobacteria; order Burkholderiales; family Burkholderiaceae_C; genus Hydrogenophaga. Next base: position 18,879 of record JAIFNE010000041.1, on the reverse strand, counting down.
TCCAGCTGCTGCTGCAGCTCTTGTGCCAACGCCTCGCACCCGGACAGGGTAGCCACGCGGATGGCCATGGCCTTGATGGCTGGGCTCTGCTCGGTTTTGGTCTTGATGGAAAACAGGTTTTTGAGGTTCATGGTGTTGGTTCCTTGGGGGTACTGGTTCGGTGGGTGCTTGGGGTCAGTGCATGGGCCTGCGCCCGTGCGTTGGGGGTTTTTTTGGGCGGTGGTGGGCTCAGCCTTTCCAACCCAGCCAGGTGAGGGCCGCGCCCATGCCAATGCGCTTGAACTGCGACCAGGCGACGGCACGCTCTGCGAGCTGCTGCTTGGTCAGCACAATCGCTGGCAGAGCGCCGGGGGTGCCGCGCTTGTGTGATTCGGGCAGGCTCGCGTAGGGGTGCAGGTAGCCCTCGCGCTTGAAGGCCTCGGCCAGCGTGCAACCGTCCTGCTTGGCGCGCGCTGTGCCAGCCTCTTCCCAGGCCTTCCATTTCATGACCTTGGGCCAGCGGCCCGTGGTGAGCTTGTGCACACGCACGCGCTCGGCAGCATCGGCGCGCAGGTCTTGTTCAGCCTCGCCGGGTGCCTTCAGCAGCGTGGCCGGCGTCAAGGGCACCGACACCACTGGCCGCAGCTTGGGCGGCCAGGTGTTTGCGCTGGCTGCGCTGCCGGGCTTCACCGCGGCGGGCTTACTGGCCACTGCGCCAGGGCGGCGGCGCAAGAAGCGGCCGGGGTCAGTGGCCAGCTGGCGCTGCAGCTCGCCTTGGCTCATCAAGCCGTCGAATAGACCCGCGTCGATAGCCTGTTGACCAACATAGGTGCGGCCCTCTTGGCCGCCCACTGCGGAAGCGCTCAGGCGGCGGTTGGTTGCCACCGCGTTCACGAACAGCTGTGTCAGGTAATCGACCCGCTCCTGCAGGTGTGATTGGTCTTCCGCCGTCAGCGGGCGGGTGGGACTACCCACCCGTTTGAACTTACCTGCTGTGATCTCGGTCACCACCGTGCCGTCGGTGCGAGGTGTGTGGCTGTGCACCATCAGCACGCCGATGGACCCAGCTGTGACCGTGGGGCCGGTACCGTAGATGGCGCTGGCTCCGCTCACGGCCCAATAGGCGGCGCTGGCCAGCTGACCATCGGTGAGGGCCACCACAGGTTTGCTGCTTGCCGCCGCTGCGATCACATCAGCCAGCTCGGCCACCCCGGTGATGGCACCGCCGGGTGAATCCACCACCAGCATGATGCTGCGCACCTTCGAATCAGCGACGGCCGCTCGCACTGCATCAGAAATCTCGCTCGTGTCCACATATCCCAGGAAGGCGCGCAAGATCGGGTGGGGCCGCTGCTGCATGGCGCCGTCCCAGCCAATGCGGGCCACGCCACCGGCCAGCAGTTCATAGCGCAGGGGCGCCACACTGCGCAGCAGGGCCGCTGAGCTGGCTTGCGGGCCTTTGGTTGCGGCTTCACGCTCAGCAGCCAGGAATTGCTCAACGTGAGATCGGACGGTGACTGAGTTCAGGGCGGCCACACCATCAGGAAAAAGGGTGTGCAGGGCCGCGGCGTGCCCCTGCTCGGGCGCTTGTGACAGCGGAGTGTTCATGGTGGTTGTTTTGAGGGGTTGGAGTGGGCGGGGGGTCAGGTCCGGGCCTTGGGTGTGACCTTCATCGGGTCCACCCACCCGTCGAGACCGACGCACAGGTTCTGATGGGTTTGGGGGTCTGCAAGCTGCACCTCTCCTTCAGGGGGAAATATCAGCAGGTAGTCAGAGCCCAGAAACGTGAAGCGCTTGGGCAGGTCGCAGATCAGCGGGTTGGCTTGGGCGGCGTACGCGACCGCGGATCGGGCCGCGTAGCACGTGAGATTCAGCAGCGGCACCTTGTCCAGCGCGAGGCGATCGCCCGTGGTTTCGTAGTGCTCGCGCGCCCGGCTTGCTTGCTCGCGCACGTCGATGTGAAACTGGGCGAGGTCCAGGTGAAACTGGTCTTTTTCAGACATGTTCAGCGCCCTGGTTCAGGGGCAACAGACCCTGTCGGCTGCCTGAGATCAGCAGATGGTTGCCGATCTCCGTGCGTACCCAGAATCGCACCAGGTGGCGAGGCCCGTGGTAGATCGCATGTATCTGGGCGTGGTACGGGCCGACCCGGATCACGCCCGCCGCTCTCGAATAGGAGTTCGAGATGTCGAGCGCCTCGATGCAGCGGTGCCACGTGACGCCGGCGCTCTTTTCGTCCAGGAAGGCCGGGTTCCAGTGGCAGGGCGCAGGCTTCGGTGGCTGTTTCGAGCCTTTGCGGAGGGAAAGGTGTCTCATACCTCACCGCCCAGCTCTGAACTGGCTGCACGTGCACGCGATGCACTCCAACTGTTGAACATCTCTTCGATGACGGGGGCGGTCACGTCCAAGGTGTCGAAGTCGCCGGGCATGGACTGCGCGAGGATCTCACCGGTGCTGTGGTCGCGCACCCGCAAGGCCAGCGACGGCATCAGCTCGACCATCACGTGTTTGCCCAGCTTGGGTAGCACCAGGGCGCACTTGAACAACGGGTCGTCCCGATCGAAGGTGCGGATGAAATACCGCTTCTTCGCAAACTCCAGGATGATCTTGGCGATCTGTTCCTGGCTGGGTTCGGGGTGCGGGCCGTTCCAGCTCATTGGGCAGCCCTCGCACGCGGGTTCGGGCTCTTGGCGCGGGCAGATGGACCCTGTTCGGCAGCAAGCTGAGCGCGCTGCTGGATCCAGGTGTTCACCTGCGACTCCAGAAACGCCACACGGGTACCGCCCGGCGTCAGTGGAATGGGAGCGGGGAACGTCTTTGCCCGCACCCACGAAAGCAGCGTGGACTTGGAAACGCAACCCACACGGATGCAGGTTTCGTCTGTCGGCAACAGCCGATCAGGGGTCACCGGCGTGGCGGGTGACGTGGGATTGATCAGGTGCATGTTTCTCTCCGGTAGATGCAAGCGCATGCGCAGGAGGTGGCATGCATTGCATGGACGGATTTTTTAAGAGGGCAGCACGCGGCGCCATTGCGGCGCGCTGCCTGTTCCTTGATTGCGCCGCACTAGACAGGCGCGGGCGGGCGTGCTACCGGATTAGCTTCCGCGCTCGGGCGTCACGGATTGAGCCACTGCCGGTGTAAGTAGCGTTTGGGCCGCCAATGCCGAGCACATCGAAAACTTCGTCAAGCAGCCTTTCAGGACTGACGTCCAAGGACTGATCACGCAACCATCGCCAGACTGAGGAAGCAAGAAAGCAATCCAAGCGGGCGGGCAGAGGTTTCTCAATTTCCCAATCTACGGTCCGCTCGCTATCAGCATTTGCCGGATCAAGGCGAGGAATGCCGATCTCCACCACCAGCTCATCCAGCAACCGCCTCAGGTCCCGCACTCGCTCAATATTCCGGTACTGCCGCGCATCAACATCATCTAGAAAATGCACGTCGCAAGGAGGCAAGGCGAGGCGATGTAGCGTCTCCGCATCAAGAAGCAAACGCAGGTTCGTTGCCTGGGCAGCAACCTTTTCCATGTGTCTGGCAAGCTTTTTCCCGTATCTCAGTCTGGAACTTTTTGCGGTCTCTTGGCGTGGGCACATTCCATACACCTCGCCACCGTCGACGATTGGCTTCACTGTTCCATCCCAAAAGCCCTGCGCCAGATCATGAGTACCCAACACTCGAACCAGAGATGCCTGGTGCGTTTGCGGTAGCTGTTCGAAGTGGTTTGCTGCCATTGGGAGGCCCTATTCAGCAGCTGGCGAGCTGAAAGCTTTCGGCATCAACCAGTCATCCGCACCGCCTCGCACCAGGATGGGCTTCAGAGCCCCGCAGCGCTCACCGTACAGCTCAGCAAGCAGGCCGATGCGCTGATTGATCAGCACTGCAGCAGTGGTCAACGCTGCGCGGTCGCTGTCGTCGTTTGTGCCTTCCACCTCTAAGATGCCCAGAACACCATCCAAGGCCAACGCCGTCGATGCGATTTCCTCAAACACCATGGTCACCTGGCGCGGGGTCAGGGCATCGGTTCGGGTCTTCTTCGTGCTCATGCTGCACCGCCTTTCAGTACGTGGCGAGGCTCTGCCTGGAGTGCTCGCAATCCGGTGCCCCAGGTCTTGCGCACCTCGGCAAGACCGTGGTGCAGGCGGGTGCGCAGGATCAGTTCGGCCATGTGGCCGCGTTCCATGAGTGTGGCCATGGGCTTGGCCTGGCTGTGCCGCAGGGCGTCTTCACGCATACGCAGGCGGCTGGCGCTGCTGCAGTCAGCGCGCAGCAGCGGAGCCCGTGTGACCGCAGCCAGCAGGCAGGTGCGGCCCTTGGTGTTCTGGCGCAGCTTGGCAGACGCCAGCACCATCTGCAGGTGGTTCAGTTGAATGGCTTGGTTCATGCTGCACCGCCTTCGAGATACGCCGTGCGGGCGAGGCTCAGTTGTTCGACTTTGGACCATATGGGGAGCGCAGATTGAAGGGCAGATGCAGCGACGGCAGTGGTTGGCTTGTTGTTGGGTGTGTTCATTTTCAAGACTCCGTTTTGTTGGTGGTGATCGTGTCGCGGCCTGGTGGATTGGCGACACCTGGGCTGTCGATCTGTTGCACGGCTCAGGCCTGCCTGTGTTGAACGCCAGCGGCCTGACTGGCACGCTTCAACAGCGTGGCAGCACGCACAGCGCGGGCTGTGGCGGTCTGCAAATGCTGCTGGGTGCAGTCAGGTTGCCCGAGGTAGTAGAGCGCCGTGGACAGCGCGTTGTGCGCCTGGGCGTGGAGCTGGATGGTTTCCAGCGATGCGGGGGGCGTAGCGTGCGCAGCGCGGTGGCTGGCGAGGTGGGTGACCGTGGTCATGGCTTCGAGCTCCTTATCGAGACTTGAAACCACCACAAGCGTTCTTACGCGCAAATGGTGGGCGGGATGTTAAGAACACGGGATAAGCCGTGCGCCAGGTGTTGCCACTCTGACCATCCCGCCCAAAACCTTGAGTACCCAGAGAGGGAACCCGGGGCCGCTGCAGGGGCAGTGACCCATGTGTTAAGACGTGACAAAACCTCGCTATCGGGGAGGTTGCACCGCTTATCCGAAGGTGTTCTTACGCACCAGCTCTTTCGAGCTAAGCCGAATGTACCACGCAAGGAAGCTGGGCTGCAAGCCCTGATTGCAAACGTTTGCAAGGCGCTGGCCACCAGCTCGCGACGTTTCGCACCTGGCCGAACGGCTGCCGCCGCTGTTTGGGCGGGCACGGGGCGTTTCTTTTTCGCGCGTAAGTGCGCAGACTTCCAAGCAGGTGCAAGGACAAGCAAATCAGGATCAGCAAGGGCAGATAGAGACGAATTCATCAACCATGAATGAGTACTCATCTCTTACATATTTGCTATTTCCCCCGGTTCGTCCCCGGTCTTGCCCCGGTTCTTCCCCGGTACTCCAAAACCCTGAAACTCCGCATGAATCCTCGCTTCTTGGGTGCTTTTCCCCTGTGCCCCGGTAGATATTCGAAAAATAGACATCTGAAGGCCTACTTCGCCCTGTTTCAACCGGCACGCCGGTTGATATTGACCACATGGGCGCCGGCCTTGAGCTTGTCCAGGTAGTCGCCCCATGCCTGCATCATGTTGGTTCGCTGCGCCAGATAGGTGGTTCGGTTGTAAGCCCGCCCATTGGCATCGCGCACACCATGCGCGAGCTGGGCTTCGATCACCAGAGGATCGAACTCAAGGCGTTCGGCCAGCATGGTGCGGGCGGTGGCTCGAAAGCCGTGCCAGGTCTGTTTGTCTGGGGTGTAGCCCATGGATAGCAGGGCGGTCCGCACGGAGTTCTCGGATATGGAGCGTCCCTTGGTGCGCTCGCCCGGGAACACAAGTGGCAGATGCCCGGTGTACCTGTGCAGCTCACGCAGGATGGCCACCGCCTGGCGCGACAGTGGCACCAGGTGGGCTTCACCATGCTCCTTGCCCTCCTTGTTGCGTTTCATACGCATTGCCGGGATGGTCCACAACGCACCGTCCAGGTCCATCTCTGCCCAGGCAGCGCCGCGCAGCTCGCCCGGCCGCTGGAACAGCAAAGGCGCGAGCTGCAGGGCGCTGCGCACGATGGGCCCGCCTCGATAGGCATGGATGGCGCGCAGCAGCGTGCCCAGGTCAGCAGGCTCGGTGATGGCTGCAAAATGCTTGCCACGATAGGGCGTCAGCGCATCCTTGATGCCGATGGTTACGTCCTTGTCAGTGCGACCGGTGGCCATTGCGTAGCGCCACACCTGGCCGCACAGCATCAAGGCCCGGTCAGCGGTTTCGATGGCGCCCCGCTCTTCAATTTTCCGCAGGCAGGCCAGCAGCTCGACCCGGGTGATGCTGGCGATCCCCCGATCACCAATCCAGGGGAACAGATCTCGGTCAAACTGGCGGCGCATACGGTCCGAGTGCACATCACTCCACTGGCCGGACTTGATCCGGTACCACTCCAGGGCAACCAGCCGGAAGGGATCACCACCCTCAGGCAGAGGCGGCGGTGGGTTGCGCTCGGCATGACGGGCGACCACCGGGTCCTGGCCAGCGTCCTTGAGCAGCTTTGCCGCGGCTCTCGCCTTGCGGGCAGCCATCACGCCCACAGCTGGATAGCCCCCAAGTGCCAGCTGCTTCTCCTTGTCGCCCATCCGGTACTTCCAAAACCAGCGCTTGGACCCGGCCGGGCTGACTTGGAGATAAAGCCCTCCGGTATCGTAGAAGCGGGCGTGCTTCTTGTCCGGTGGGCAAACGGCGCTCTTGCACTGCAGGTCGGTCAGCATGGGGTGTCCTCAAGAAAGTGGGGGTACAAGCACCCCCTCAATTGCGGACGATGGGGGTGTGTACCCCCGTTTGTACCCCCTAAACCTGCTGGCTTGGGGTGCATTCGCTTGCATGGCCTTGCACTGAAAAGCCTTGATTTACCAATGAAAAAGTATGGTGGAGCTGGGGGGATTCGAACCCCCGTCCGCAAGCCTTCTTCGCGCAGTTCTACATGTGTAGCCGTCTGATTTGGTTCTCGCTCTTTACATCGCGCAGCGGCACGCTATGCAAATCACCAGCAACCTTGTGTCTCACTGAGCGCCAAGTTACCCGACGCCCAGCCAGCCTATTGAATTATCTTTGCAGCCCGGACACAGGCGGCTTGCGCCACCTGAACCCTTGCCCAGCCCATAGGCCTGCTGTTGCAAAGCTCACCGGCAATTAAGCGGCGAGTGCGAAACGTTCGTCGTTTGCAGTTAGTTTTTTTCTGCGGATTTACGAGGTGACAGAACCTCGACATGCCCTGCTGCGTGTCCGAACCCACGTCGAAACCAGTGCAGCCCCTCATTTGCTAGTTTATGACAATTCCAGCAATTTCAAGACCTCAAGCGGAGAATTCACCTCAGCGTCTGCGCCCCAACTGGCCACATCGGCAGCGGGACCAAGGTAACCATACCGAGCGGCCACGGTGCACATTCCAGCGGCGCGTCCCGCCACAATGTCGCGGGCGTCGTCTCCAACGTACACGCAGTCCTTGGGCGCAAAATTCAGTCGGCGGGCCGCCTCCAGCAAAGGTGCCGGATGTGGCTTGGTGTGCGGCGTGGTGTCGCCACTGACGATGGTGGAGGCAGTGGCAAACAACGGCATTGCGCGGGTCAGCGGAATGCTGAATCGCTCGGCCTTGTTGGTGACGACACCCCAACGCAGTCCACCCTGCAGCAAGGCATCAAGCAGCTCACCCACACCAGGAAAGGCGATCGTCTGGCGGGTCAGGCACGCATCGTACTGAGCATAAAACTCTTCTCGCAGGGCTTCGTACTCAGCGTGATCCGGGGTCACGTTGAAAGCCATGCCCAGCATGCCGCGGGCACCCGATCCGGCATGAGGGCGGTAGCCAGATGGCGGAAGTGAGGCAAGCCCCCGCGCGAGCCGCATGCGGTCCACAGCCAGACCCAGGTCGGGCGCGCTGTCGACCAGCGTGCCGTCGAGGTCAAACAACACCGCGCGAATGCGACGGAATCGGACCCCGCTCATGGCTTTCGCGTGGCGAACATGTAGTTGACGCTGGTGTCTTGGCTAAGCCAGTACCGCCGAGTGAGCGGGTTGTGTTCAAGCCCCCTGGTCTGCTCCAGATTCAGGCCCGCGCCACGGCAGTGCCCAGCGAGCTCGCTGGGGCGAATCAGCTTCGCGTACTCGTGCGTTCCCCTGGGCAGCATGCGCAACACATACTCGGCGCCCACGATGGCAAACAGAAATGCCTTGGGATTTCGATTGATGGTGGAAAAAAACGCCCATCCGCCCGGCTTGACCAGCTCAGAGCAGGCCTTGACCACAGAGGCAGGGTCCGGAACATGCTCCAGCATCTCCATGCAGGTGACCACATCAAAGCTGGCCGGACGCTCCAAAGCCATTGCCTCTGCGCTGATTTCGCGGTAGCTCACATTGGGTGTGTTCGCCTCCAGCGCGTGCAGCTGTGCTACCCGAAGCGCCTTGGTGGACAGGTCGATGCCGGTGACCTGCGCGCCCTTGCGTGCCATCGAATCCGACAGAATGCCACCGCCACACCCGACGTCAAGCACGACTTTTCCATCCATTGGCGCCAGGGACTGAATCCACTCCAGGCGCAAAGGGTTAATCTGGTGCAACGGGCGGAATTCACTTTCGGGGTCCCACCAGCGGTGCGCCAGATCGGAGAATTTGGCCAGCTCGGCGGGATCGGCATTGATGGTTTTCATGGCGTGATTTTCACATGCACCGTGAGTCGAGCTGACCACGGGGTCATCGACTGAAGCCGATGGGAATGCAACGGGTGAGTGATCGCCACGGCGCAAAGGCCATCCAAAGCTGCACGCCACACAACCGGGCACGCAGGCGGGCGCCGGGCAGATTGAGGGATTGAGGCGAGATCAGCCGTGAATGGCCAAGGCCCAGTGCGGCAGAAAAAACACCCGACAGCAGTTGGGCAATGGACACCGGGCACGCGCGGGGCTACCTTGGAGACAACAAGGAACGCGACAGCGTCTGAGCGCTCAGCACTGGCAGTCCGTCGCTCAATTCAGCGCTTTGTACCCACCAAGGTCCACACACGATGCGCGCATCAACAAAAAGCCCCGCCGGCTTTCGCCGGCGGGGCTCCGAGATCATTCCGAGAAGCGGAAATTACTTGTTGGTGCGGGTACCAACAACTTCCACTTCCACGCGACGGTTCTTGGCGCGGCCTTCGCGGGTGCTGTTGTCAGCGATTGGCTGGGTCAGGCCCTTGCCTTCGGTGTAGATGCGGTTGCTCTCGATGCCCTTGCTCACCAAGTAGGCCTTGACGGCCTCGGCGCGACGATTGGACAGCGCTTGATTGTAGCCAGCAGGGCCGGTCGAGTCGGTGTGACCCACAGCGATCACGACTTCCAGATTAATACCGCCCACCTTGCTGGCGAGGTCGTCGAGCTTGGCTTTGCCTTCTGGCTTGAGCACGGCGCGGTCGAAGTCAAAAAACGCATCGGCTGCGTAGGTAACTTTGGAAGCAGCAGCTGCGGGAGCGGGAGCAGCGGCGGGAGCCGGTGCCGCAACGGGTGCGGGTGCGGGTGCTGCTGCAGGAGCGGGGGCAGCCGCAGCGGCCTTGGGGACAATCGCGCCGTCGCAGCCGACGGCGGCAGTAGCAGGCGTCCAAGAGGCATTGCGCCAGCAGAGTTCGTTGGTGCCGTTTTTCCAAACCGTGCCATCAGCGGCGCGCCAGTTGTCCACCGTTTGAGCGCCAGCGGAGGTTGCCAGCGCAACGGTTGCGAACAGCATTGCCACTTTATTCAATTTTTTCATGGTATTCCTCTTGGTAAGCCGCGGTCGGCCTGAATAACAACAATGACGCTTTCGGTGACCACCACCGCAAACGTACCGATTTATTGTGCCACAAGCCGATGTGGCCAACTTCAGGCGCCCGTCGAGCGCAGCAAGAGGCTGCGATGACACCACCGACTTTGTTGCCAATTACCAACAACGGAGCGGGATGTGGCGCGCCCCTTCAGCCCCGTAAAATCCCAGGTTGCCTTTTTGGTTATCCCCTCGCACACAAAGCAGCCCCATGACACAGTTCGCCAAAGAGACTCTGCCCATCAGCTTAGAAGAGGAGATGCGGCGCAGCTACCTCGATTACGCGATGAGCGTCATCGTAGGGCGCGCCCTGCCCGATGCGCGCGACGGGCTCAAGCCAGTGCACAGGCGGGTGCTGTTCGCGATGCACGAGCTGAACAACGACTGGAACCGGCCTTACAAAAAGTCGGCCCGTATCGTGGGCGATGTCATCGGTAAGTACCACCCGCACGGCGACAGCGCGGTGTACGACACCATCGTGCGCATGGCCCAGGACTTTTCGCTGCGTCACATGCTGGTCGACGGTCAGGGCAACTTCGGTTCGGTGGATGGCGACAACGCGGCGGCGATGCGATACACGGAAATCCGGCTGTCGAAGATTGCCCATGAAATGCTGGCCGACATCGACAAGGAAACGGTCAATTTTGGCCCCAACTACGACGGCAGCGAGAAGGAACCGCTGGTGCTGCCCAGCCGGCTGCCCAACCTGCTCGTGAACGGATCGTCGGGCATTGCGGTGGGCATGGCCACGAACATTCCGCCACACAACCTGAACGAGGTGGTCGACGCCTGTCTGCACCTGCTCAAGAACCCGGAAGCCACCATCGACGACCTGATGGAGATCATCCCGGCGCCCGACTTTCCCACCGCCGGCATCATTTACGGCATCAATGGCGTGCGGGACGGCTACCGCACCGGCCGCGGCAGGGTGGTGATGCGGGCCAAGTGCCACTTCGAGGATATCGACAAGGGCCAGCGCCAATCCATCATCGTCGACGAGCTTCCGTACCAGGTGAACAAGAAGACGCTGCAGGAGCGAATTGCCGAACTGGTGCACGAAAAGAAGATCGAGGGCATCAGCCACATCCAGGATGAGTCGGACAAATCGGGCATGCGCCTGGTGATCGAACTCAAGCGCGGCGAAGTTCCCGAGGTGGTGCTCAACAACCTGTACAAGCAGACGCAGTTGCAGGACACCTTCGGCATCAACATGGTGGCGTTGATCGACGGCCAGCCAAAACTGTGCAACCTGATGGACCTCATCCGGGTGTTCCTGGAGCACCGCCGCGAGGTGGTGACCCGGCGCACCGTGTTCAACCTGCGCAAGGCGCGTGAACGCGGCCACGTGCTCGAAGGCTTGGCGGTGGCGCTGGCCAACATCGACGAGTTCATCCGCATCATCCGCGAGTCGCCAACGCCTCCGGTAGCCAAGGCAGAGCTGATGACCCGCAGCTGGGACAGCGCGATGGTGCGAGAAATGCTCACCCGCGCGAAGGCCGATGGCGGCGTGATCAATGCAGACGACTACCGGCCGGAAGGGCTGGAGCGTGAGTTCGGCATGGGCGGCGACGGGCTCTATCGCCTGTCAGAAACCCAGGCGCAGGAAATTCTGCAGATGCGTCTGCAGCGCCTGACCGGCCTGGAGCAGGACAAGATCGTGGCCGAGTACAAGGAGGTCATGGGATTGATCGACGACCTGCTCGACATTCTTTCCAGACCCGAACGCGTGTCGACCATCATCGGCGAGGAGCTGTCCGAGGTGAGGCAGGAGTTCGGCCAGACCAAGCTGGGCGCACGGCGCAGTCTGGTGGAGCACAGCTCGTTCGACCTGTCCACCGAAGACCTGATCACCCCGACTGACATGGTGGTCACGCTCAGCCACAGCGGCTACATCAAGAGTCAGCCGCTCTCGGAATACCGCTCGCAAAAACGCGGTGGTCGTGGCAAGCAGGCCACCGCCACCAAAGAAGACGACTGGGTCGACCAACTGTTCATCGCGAACACACACGACTATCTCCTGTGCTTCTCCAACCGCGGCCGGCTCTACTGGCTCAAGGTGTGGGAGGTGCCAGCCGGATCGCGCGGGTCTCGCGGGCGGCCCATCGTCAACATGTTCCCGCTGGAAGAAGGCGAGAAGATCAACGTGGTGCTGGCGCTCACCGGCGAAGCGCGCAAGTTCCCCGAGGACCAGTTCGTCTTCATGGCGACGTCCATGGGTACGGTGAAGAAAACCCCCCTGAGCGAATTCAGCAACCCGCGCAAGGCCGGGATCATCGCGGTCGGCCTGGACGACGGCGACTACCTGATTGGCGCCGCGCTCACCGACGGACAGCACGACGTGATGCTGTTCAGCGACGGTGGCAAGGCCGTGCGCTTTGACGAAAACGACGTGCGCCCCATGGGCCGCAATGCGCGCGGCGTGCGTGGCATGACGATTGAAGAAGGTCAAAGCGTGATTGCCATGCTGGTGGCCGAGGACGACGCTGCCGAGAGCGAACGATCGGAGACCGCGCGCACCAGCGTGCTGTGCGCCACCGTCAACGGCTACGGCAAGCGCACGCCGATTGGCGAGTACACACGCCACGGCCGCGGCACCAAAGGCATGATCGCGATCCAGCAGAGCGAGCGCAACGGCAAGGTGGTGGCGGCCACGCTGGTGCATGCTGACGACGAAATCATGCTCATCACCGACACCGGCGTGCTGGTTCGCACCCGCGTGAGCGAAATCCGGGAAATGGGCCGCGCCACCCAGGGCGTGACCCTGATCGCCCTGGACGCGGGCTCGGCGCTGTCTGGGCTACAACGCGTTGTTGAAAACGATGCCAACGTCTCCGATGCCGGAGACACCGCCGAAGACGGCAGCGGTAGCGCCAGCGAAGGCGGCAACGCGGTATGACCGAGCGCATCACGCGTCCGTACAACTTCTCGGCCGGCCCGGCAGCGATGCCGGTCGAGGTGTTGCAGCAGGCCGCCGCCGACATGCTGAACTGGCAAGGCAGCGGCATGGGCGTGATGGAGATGAGCCATCGCGGCAAGGCTTTCATGTCGATCATCGAGAGCGCGGAGCGGGACCTTCGGGAGCTGCTGGCGGTGCCACCGCACTTCCGCATTTTGTTCATGCAGGGCGGCGGACTGGCGGAAAACGCCATCGTGCCGCTCAACCTGTCGCGCGGTGGCGCGGTCGACTTCGTGATCACCGGCAGCTGGAGCCAGAAGTCGGCCGAGGAAGCGCGCAAGTACGCGAATGTGCACATCGCTGCGAGTAACGAAGGACAAGCGCACACCACGCTGCCAGCCCCCGCCACCTGGCGACTCAGCAGCGACGCGCAGTACGTGCACCTGTGCAGCAACGAAACGATTCACGGCGTTGAATTTCATGCACTGCCCGACCTGAATGCGCTGGGCTGCCAAGCGCCCTTGGTGATCGACTTTTCGTCGCATGTGGCTTCCCGGCCGGTCGACTGGTCACGCGTTGGCCTGGCCTTCGGCGGTGCACAGAAGAATCTTGGCCCGGCGGGCCTGACCCTGGTGGTGGTGCGCGAAGACCTGCTGGGTCATGCCCTCAAGGCCTGCCCCACTGCGTTTGATTACAAGACCGTGGCCGACAACGCGTCCATGTTCAACACGCCGCCGACCTACGCCATTTACGTGGCGGGCCTCACCTTCCAGTGGCTCAAACGCCAGACCGAAGGCGACCTCAGCGGCGTGGCCGCCATGGAGCGGCGCAACATCGCCAAAGCGGCATTGCTGTATGACTTCATTGACAGCTCGCAGCTGTACCTGAACACGGTCGACAAAGCTTGCCGATCGCGCATGAACATTCCCTTTTTTCTGCGCGACGAGTCGCGCAACGAGGCGTTCCTTGCGGGCGCACAGGCTGCCGGCCTGCTGCAGCTCAAAGGACACAAATCGTTGGGCGGCATGCGCGCCAGCATTTACAACGCGATGCCCCTTGAGGGCGTGCAAGCCCTGGTGGACCACATGCGCCAGTTTGAAAAGACGCAGGCCTGACAACCCCATGACACAGCCCACCCAGTCTCCGGCGCTGGCCCAGCTCCGGGCGCAAATCGATTCGCTTGACCTGCAACTGCTCTCCGTGCTGAACCAGCGCGCCCGCGTGGCCGAGCAGGTTGGCGAGATCAAGCGCGCCGAGGGCTCGCCGTTTTTCCGCCCGGATCGCGTGACCCAGGTGATCGACAAGATTCAAGCCAGCAATCAGGGCCCGCTGCTCAACCAGCATGTGGCCTCGATCTGGCGCGAAATCATGTCGGCCTGCTTGGCGCTGGAGGCACCGCAACGCGTGGCGGTGCTCGGCCCTGAGGGCACCTTTTGCGAGCAGGCGGCGGTTGAATTCTTCGGCGGTGCGGCCAACCTGATCTATTGCGCCAACTTCGACGAGGTGTTCCACGCCACCGCTGCCGGGACGGCGCAGTACGGTGTGGTCGGCATGGAGAACTCCACCGAGGGCGTGGTCACCCGATCGCTCGACCTCTTCCTGCGCTCGCCGGTGCATGTGGTGGGTGAGGTCAGCCTGCTGGTGCGCCACAACCTGCTGCGCCAGCTCAACACGCTTGACGGCATTGAGGTGGTGATGGGGCATCCGCAGGCGCTGGCGCAGTGCCAGAACTGGCTAACCCAGCACCTGCCGGGCGCTGAGCGACGCGCAGTGGCCAGCAATGCCGAGGGTGCGCGCCTGGCCGCCACCAATCCGGCCTGGGCAGCGCTGGCCAGCGAGCGGGCAGCGGGCCAGTTCGCCTTGCACATCGTCTCGCATGCCGTGCAGGACGAGGCTTACAACCGCACCCGCTTCGCCGTCATCAGCCTGCCGCAGACCATGGCAATGCCACCCCCTTCTGGTCGCGATTGCACCAGCCTGGTGGTGTCGGTACCCAACCGGCCCGGCGCGGTGCACGACTTGCTGGTGCCGCTCAAGAACAACGGCGTGTCCATGACCCGATTCGAGTCGCGACCAGCGAAGTCGGGCCAGTGGGAGTACTACTTCTACATCGACATCGCCGGCCATCCCTCACAGCCCCACGTGGCCGCTGCGCTCAAAGAGCTGCAAAGCCTGTGCGCGTTTTACAAGGTGCTGGGCGCTTACCCGGTGAACGAATGACCTGCCCCAACACTCCCGCGACACGCCGCAGCTCGGCGTCTGGTTTCCGATGGAACCGCCATGTTTGAACAACTGGGTCTCATCGGCTGCGGAATGATGGGCGGCTCGTTCGCCCTAGCGATGAAGCGCGCGGGCCTGGTCCACCACCGAGCGCGCAAGACAGCTGGGCGTGATTGACGTGGAGGCGCCCTCTGCCCTGCTCGCCGTCTCGGGTGCCGACCTGGTGCTGCTGGCGGTACCCGTCACGGCCACCGAAGCCACGTTCAAGGCAATCCGGCACCTGATCAACCAGAACACGCTGGTGATGGATGTGGGCTCCACCAAGCGCGAGGTGGTCGACGCGGCACGTGCCGGCGCATCCCATTGCCGGCAAGGAGCTTGCGGGTGTGGAGCATGCGGACGCCGAGCTCTACACCGGACGCCAGGTCATCCTGACGCCCATCGAGCGCACCTTCACAACTCAGCTGGGCAAGGCAGAGCAGCTCTGGACCGCACTGGGCTGCCAGGTGCAGCAGATGGCCCCCGAAGCCCACGACGCCGCCTTCGCCGCTGTCAGCCACCTGCCCCACCTGCTGGCTTTTGCGCTCATGAACTCGGTGGCTGGGCAGGAACAGGGCGAGACGTTTCTGCGCTTGGCAGGCCCTGGCTTTCGCGACTTCACCCGCATCGCAGCGAGCGACCCGAGCGTGTGGCGCGACATCCTGGCCTCCAATCGCGAAGAGCTGCTGATCCAGTCGCGCCACTTTCAGCGCGCGTTGCACGCGCTGGAGTCGGCGATGGCCATCGGCGACATGGACGCGCTGGAGGCCCTGATCGATCAGGCCAGCAACACCCGGGCCCATTGGCGCATGACCGCGGCCAAACCCTCGCGCTGAGTTGAATCTGTTGTGGCGGGCGCCAGCAGCCCGCGTCTTCCGCTCCATGTACACCTCCCCTTTTCTCGACATTCCGCCCTTGCAAAGCGCCAGTGGCGTGGTGCGCCTGCCTGGCTCAAAAAGCATTTCCAACCGCGTGCTGCTGCTCGCGGCGCTGAGCGCTGGCGCCACCGAGGTGGTGGACCTGCTCGACTCGGACGACACCCAGGTCATGCTGCAGGCCCTGTCGCAGCTTGGCTGCGGGCTGGAGTACCTGCCCGATGGCGCGTTGCGGGTACAGGGCCTGGGCGGCCAGTTGACGGTGAAGCAAGCCCCACTGTTCCTGGGCAATGCCGGCACCGCGATGCGCCCGCTGACCGCGGCGCTGGCCTTACTCGGCAGCCAACAGGGCGGGCAGTTCGAGCTCAGCGGCGTGCCGCGCATGCACGAGCGCCCGATCGGCGATCTGGTCGACGCCTTGCGCCAGCTGGGCTGCCCCATCGACTGCCTCGCGCGGGCGGGTTACCCGCCGCTGCGCCTGGGCGATGGCTCGGTCCACAGCCTGCGGCTGGATCAGCCGATTCGGGTCCGGGGCGACGTGTCAAGCCAGTTTCTGACCGCACTGCTGCTGGCCCTGCCACTGGTGGCCACTGCACAGCCGATCTTGATCGAGGTGGTGGGCGAGCTCATTTCGCGGCCCTATGTCGAGATCACGCTCAAGCTGCTGCAGCGTTTCGGCGTTCGGGTGGCGTGTGACGGCTGGTCGCGCTTCACCATTCCCGCCGGCAGCCAATACACATCCCCTGGACGCATCGCGGTTGAGGGCGATGCCTCGTCTGCCAGCTACTTCATTGCGCTGGGTGCGTTGGCAGCGCCAGGTCACAACACGCCCGCTGACGCTGGCATCACCATCGAAGGCGTGGGTCTGGCCTCCATGCAGGGCGACATTGCCTTCGTGGACGCGGCCCGCGCCATGGGTGCTCACATCGAAGGTGAGGCCAACCGCCTGCACGTCCGTCGCGGTGTCTGGCCCCTCAAAGCCATTGACCTTGACTGCAACCACATCCCCGACGCCGCCATGACACTTGCGGTCATGGCGCTGTACGCCGATGGCCCCACCACGCTGCGCAACATCGCCAGCTGGCGCGTCAAAGAGACCGACCGCATTGCAGCCATGGCCGCCGAGTGCCGCAAATTGGGCGCCAGCGTGGAGGAAGGCGCCGACTTCATCCGCATCACGCCGCCCACCGTCTGGACCACTGGCAGCATCCACACCTACGACGACCACCGCGTCGCCATGTGCTTTTCGCTTGCAGCCTTCAACCCGTCCGGCCTGCCGGTGCGCATTGAAGACCCCAAATGCGTGGGCAAGACCTTTCCCGACTACTTCGAAACCCTGTTTTCGGTTTGCCAGACTGCGCCGGCACACATTCCGGTGATCTGCATCGACGGCCCCACCGCCTCTGGCAAAGGCACGCTGGCGGCTGAACTGGCGCGAGCGCTGGGCTACCACCTGCTGGACTCGGGCGCGCTGTATCGCCTGGTGGGTCTTGCCGCCGAGCGCGCTGACCTCGCCACCGGTGAGGCCGATCTGGCCGAGCCTGCCCAGGCTGGTCGCCTGGGCGAGCTGGCCGCCGGCCTGCGGGTGCAGTTCACCGGCGAGCAGATTCTCCTGGACGGCCTCGACGTGACCGACGCCTTGCGCACCGAAGCAGCCGGCATGGCCGCCTCCCGCGTGTCGGCGGTGCCCCAGGTCCGGACTGCGCTGCTCGCGCTGCAAAAGAGCTTTCGCCGCCTGCCGGGCTTGGTGGCGGATGGGCGCGATATGGGCACCGTGCTGTTCCCCGATGCACCACTCAAGATTTTTCTGACCGCGAGCGCCCAGCAACGTGCGGCGCGGCGCCATAAGCAATTGATTTCAAAAGGAATCGCTGCTAACATCACAGACCTTTTGGCTGACCTGCTGGCGCGCGACGAACGGGATGCAAACCGTTCACTCGCGCCACTCAGACCAGCCGAAGATGCCCTGATGCTGGACAACTCCGGCCTGAACGTCGAGCAATCGGTGCAACAGGTTCTGAGCTGGTGGCAGGGCAAAACAGCCTTCTCGGCGAGCCACAGCCGCTGAGATGGCAACTTGATGGCCCAGACGGCACCGCCGGGCATTCCCAGCCCGCAGGCCCAACGGATCTGCAACCCAACCCCGCGGTGTTTCTCACCGCATCGTCAACGCCGCCCACCCGTCGCATCCTGCCCAGTGCCACACCGGCATTGAAGCAACCGACGCCAAGCGGTTTTAGGAAACTGAATGTCCGAATCTTTTGCCGCCCTGTTTGAAGAGTCTTTGAAACGCGCCGAAATGCGCTCTGGCGAGGTCATCACCGCCGAGGTGGTGCGTATCGAGCACAGCCACGTGGTGGTCAACGCTGGCCTCAAGTCCGAGGCCTATGTGCCGCTGGCCGAATTCAAGAACGATCTGGGCGAACTCGAAGTGCAGGTGGGCGACTTTGTTGCCGTGGCCATCGACTCGGTCGAAAACGGCTTTGGCGACACCCTGCTCTCGCGCGACAAGGCCAAGCGCCTGGCCTCGTGGATGTCGCTGGAAAAAGCGCTGGAGTCTGGCGAATTCGTCACCGGCACCACCAGCAACAAGGTCAAGGGCGGCCTGAAGGTCATGGTCAACGGCATCAGCGCGTTCCTGCCCGGTTCGCTGGTCGATAGCCGTCCCACCAAGGACCTCACGCCTTACGAAAACAAGACCCTGGAATTCAAGGTCATCAAGCTCGACCGCAAGCGCAACAACGTGGTGCTGAGCCGCCGCGCCGTGGTGGAAGCCTCGATGGGCGAAGAGCGCGCCAAGCTGATGGACACGCTGAAGGAAGGCGCGATTGTTCACGGCGTGGTCAAGAACATCACTGAATACGGTGCGTTCGTGGATCTGGGCGGTATCGACGGCCTGCTGCACATCACCGACATGGCCTGGCGCCGTGTCCGCCACCCGAGCGAAGTGGTCACGGCCGGCCAGGAAATCACCGCCAAGATTCTCAAGTTCGACACCGAGAAGCACCGTGTTTCGCTGGGTCTGAAGCAGATGGGCGACGACC
>JAIFNE010000161.1 GCA_020047875.1 Hydrogenophaga sp. | reverse complement strand
GGCTGAGCGCCACCACCATCGGCTCCATCCTGGGTGCGTTCGCGCTGGCCGCCACCGCCATTCGCCTGGTCATGCCCTGGCTGGCCTCGCGGTTGAGCGAGCGGGTGGTGATTGGTTCAGCCATGTTGGTCACAGCGGTGCTGTTTGCGGCCTATCCGTTGGTGCAGACGGGCTGGGCCATGATGGTGCTGTCCGCATTGCTCGGGCTGGCGTTGGGCTCGGTACAGCCGATGATCATGAGCACGCTGCACCAGATCACGCCCAAGCATCGTCACGGCGAGGCCCTGGGTTTGCGCGCCACGCTGCTGTTCGGCACAGCCGGTGTGCTGGTGGGCGCGGCCGGCGTGTTCTGGGTGGTCGGTGCGGTGGTGGGCGCGGGTTCGCAACTGGCGCGGAGGATGCCATCCTCTGCTGCGCCACCGCAGCGGTTCTGAGAAGCCAAAAGCCTTGTCTTCACGCCCGCGCACCAGCCAGGGCGTGCCCGCCACTCGGGCACGCTGTGCCGCACAGTTCGGATTTGCCAGAAGAAGTGTCAGTTTCACAGCGCCGGCTTGCACAGCCCAATTCGCTAGATGCGATCTCTCTGCCCACTATGATGCTGGGTTTTTGCCCTTGGGCTACCACGCCTTCGAATTGCGACATCAGATAGCCTAGCGTTCACCGACATACCCATTTCATGGCTCAAGCCCCTTCCATCAACGCATCGGGAACCAGTCTCGGCTGGCCGGGCCGCTCCGCGTTCATCGCGGTGCCGCTGACAGCGCTGTGCGTGCTGATCTGGCTGCTGTGGCGTTTTGAGTTGCCGCTGCAGTGGAGCGGGGCCTGGGTGCCGGCGCTGGGCGTGGAGTTTTCGTTTTTTGTCGATGGCCTGTCGGCGCTGATGCTGCTGATGATCACCGGCGTGGGCACCGCGGTGTTTGTTTACGCGGGTGGCTACCTTGCGGGCCATCCGCAGCAGCACCGGCTCTACATCCTGCTGTGTCTGTTCATGGTGGCCATGATCGGCTGCGTCACCTCAGACAACCTGATCGTGCTGTTCCTGTTCTGGGAAATGACCAGTCTGACGTCATTCATGTTGGTCGGCTTCAACCACCAGCAGCCAGAGAGCCGCAAGTCGGCCCAGCAGGCACTGCTGGTCACGGGCACCGGTGGCCTGGTGCTGCTGGCGGGCTTCATCGTGCTGGGCCAGGCGGTGGGCAGTTGGTCCATGAGCGAGATCGTGCTGCGCCTGCCCAGCATGGAGCAGACGCCGCAACTCACTACCGCGCTGGTGCTGATCCTGGTGGGTGCATTCACCAAGAGCGCGCAGTTTCCCTTCCATTTCTGGCTGCCCAACGCCATGTCGGCGCCAACGCCGGTGTCGGCCTACCTGCACTCGGCCACCATGGTGAAGTTGGGTGTGTTCCTGCTGGCGCGACTGGACCCGGGTTTTGGGGAGTGGCCTCTGTGGGAGTGGACGCTGAAGGTTGCAGGCTCGATCACCGCCGCCTGGGGCATGGCGCTGGCACTGCGGGAGCGCGACCTCAAGCGCATTCTGGCCTGGTCCACCGTGGCCACGCTGGGCACGCTGGTGATGCTCGTCGGTCTGCGCGGTGAGGGGGCCACGGTGGCGGTGGGCGCCTTGCTGCTGGCACATGCGCTGTACAAGGCGCCGCTGTTTTTCGTGGCGGGCAACGTGGACCACGGCACCGGTACGCGCCTGATCGACAACCTGGGCAGCCTGCGCCACGCCATGCCCTGGACGGCGGCGGTTGCGCTGCTGGCGGGCGCGTCGATGGCCGGCATGCCGCTGTCGTTCGGCTACATCGCCAAAGATCTGATTCTTGAGGCCAAGGCCTCGGGCGACGTGTTCGCCTTCGCCCAGGCGGCTTACAGCGTGTTCGGTGCGATTGCCGTGGCGGTCGCCGGCGTGGCGGCGATCCGTATTTTCTGGCGTCCCCGCGGCGAGAATCTGCCGCCACCCGACGCGCACGAGGGGGGACCTTCGCTCGTGGGCCCACCGCTGGCGCTGGCGTTGATCGGGATGGGTCTGGGTGTGTTTCCCTTCTTGATTCAGGGGCTGATTTCGGAGGCCTCACTGGCGATGACCCCGGACACCCAGGTGGCCGCGCTGAGCTTGGCGCTCGATCTGGGGCCGGCCCTCGGCTCGCTGGCCGTCACACTGGCGATCGGTGGCTTGATCTATGTTTTTTGGGACCCGCTGCATCGGATTTTTGAGCGCCTGTCTGCCTTCACCGGCCACTTTGGAATGATCGCGGTCTACGAGCGAGGGTTAAGAGGCATTCCTCAGCTGGCGGCAGCTGCCACCCGTTGGGTGCAGGGAGGCAGCCTGCCGGGCTACAGCTTGCTCATCGTGAGCACGCTTGCGCTGGCCATGCTCTCCTTGCTGTTGCTTGGGTGGGGCCAGTGGGCCTGGCCCGCCTGGCAGGCGCCATCTCCCGGCTTTGTGGGTGCTTGCTTGTTGATCATGGTCGGCGCGGTGCTCGCCTGCGTCGTGCGCGATCGTCTGGTGCTGCTGCTGGCTACCGGCCTGGTGGGTTTTGGTTGTGGTGTGCTGTTCCTTTTTACTGGCGCGCCCGACGTGGCCTACACCCAGTTCGTGGTGGAGACGGTGTTCGTGATCGTGGTGGCGTCGGTGCTGATCCGGCTCAAACGCCAGGGTCGGGGCAACAGCCTGCCCGAGCCTGCGTTTCGGCTCCCGGGTTTGATGGTGGCTTTGCTCACTGGCGCTGTGTTCACCGCTTTGCTTCTGCTGTCCACCGCTGGCGTGTTCAATGCCAGCCTGACCGAATTCTTTGCCACCCGCAGCGTGCCCGAAGCATTCGGGCGCAACGTGGTCAACGTCATTCTGGTGGACTTCCGCGCGCTCGACACCCTGGGCGAGATCACCGTGGTGATGCTGTCCTTCCTGGCTGCCTGGCCGTTGCTGCAGAGCCTGCGCGCCCGGCGTGCGCGGGCTGCGAAAGGCGGTGCCTGATGCGTGATCGCCTGGTCATTCTGGAGGTGGTCGCGCGACCGCTGTATTGGATCATCTTGGCGGCCTCGGTCTGGGTGCTGTTGACTGGCCACAACGAGCCGGGCGGCGGCTTCATTGGCGGGTTGGTGGCGGTGAGTGCCACCGTGCTGTGGGGGGTGGCGCACGGTTCGGCTGCCGCCGAGCGGCGTCTGCCGCTGGGCGACTCGATCCGGCTGGCGGCCATGGGCGTCGGCGTGGCGGCAGTCTCCGGCCTGCACGCCCTCTGGGGTGGGCAAGACTTTCTCACGCACGCCTGGGGCAGTCTGCCACTGGGTTTCACCACCTTGAAGGTCTCGACCGTGATGATTTTCGACCTGGGCGTGTACCTGTGCGTGTGGGGCGGTCTGGCGGGTTATTCGCTGGGTTTGCTGAGCCTGGATGAACCTGGGGAGGACAGCGCATGATCTGGCTGCTGGCCCTGACTGTGTTCGTTACCGTGAGCGCGGGCGCGTACTTGGCGCTGTCTCGCGACATGTTTCGCTGCGTGCTGGGCATTGGAATGATGGGTGCGGCGGCCAACCTGATGCTGTTTGCCACGGGCCGGCTGGGGTCGGCGCAGCCGGCGATCGTGCCGCTGGGCGAACAGGTGCTGGGCGAGGCGGCCAATTCGGTGCCGCAGGCGCTGGTGCTGACTGCCATCGTGATTGGCTTTGCGCTGATCTGCTTCGCGCTGGTGCTGGTGCTTCGGCTGATCCAGGTGGCCGACACCGACGATGCGGAGCAGCTGCGCCACGCCGAGCCGCGCCCGGACGATCCAGTGAAGCCTCCTTACACGCCGGCGGCGCTGGAGCCGGTGCATCCGTCGATGGTTGGAGGAAAAAAGCCATGAGCGGAACGATGAACGTGCTCGTGGTCTCGCCGGTGCTGGTGCCGCTGGCCACCGCGGTGCTGACCACGCTCACGCGTGAACGCTTGGCTTTGCAGCGCGGCATCAGCTACGCCGGTGTGATGGCGTTTCTCGGCTGCGCGATCTGGCTGGTGCAGATCGCGGCCACGGGGGTTGTGCCGAGCGCAGCCTTTGGCGGCTGGGCAGCACCTTACGGCATCGAATTCCGCATCGACCGCACCGGCGCCTCGCTGGTGCTGATCACCGCCCTCATGGCTCTGGCCAGCCTGCTGTTTCTGGCCAGCGACGCCGACACCGGCGAACACCACGGTCTGCTGTTGCCGCTGCTTCACGGGCTGCTGGCCGGCGTGGGCGGTGCCTTTGTGACGGCAGACCTGTTCAACCTTTATGTGTGGTTCGAGGTGATGTTGATCTGCGCGGTGGGCTTGTTCGCCATTGGCGGCCGGCTGGATCAGCTCGATGGCAGTTTCAAGTACCTGGTGCTCAACCTCGTGGGCACCCTGCTGCTGCTGATCGCAGTTGGCATGGTTTACGCGGTAACCGGGCACCTGAACTTTGGCGCGCTGGCGCAGGCCGCACCTGGCGTGCCGGGACCACTGTCGGTGCTGGTGCTGGGCACGCTGCTGCTGGCCTTTCTGTTCAAGGCTGGCGCTTTCCCTTTGTTTGCCTGGCTGCCTGCCTCGTACCACACGCTGCCCGCGCCTGTCTTGGCGCTCTTTGCCGGGCTGCTGACCAAGGTGGGGGTGTATGCGGTGCTGCGCACGGCGGGCGACGTGTTTTCACCCGCGCCGGCGGTGCTGATGGAGGCCTTGGGCTGGGTCGCGGCGGCCACCATGCTGTTTGGCGTGTTCGGCGCGGCCTACCACTGGGACATGCGCCGCATCCTGGCCTTTCACATCATCAGCCAGATCGGCTACATCCTGCTTGGCATCGCGCTGGCCAGCGAGGCGGGCAACGCGGCGACGCTGTTCTACACCATCCACCACATCGTGGTGAAGGCCAACCTGTTCCTGATCGCAGCCCTCATCTGGCGCTACACCGGCAGCTACGACCTGCGGCGCATTGGCGGTCTGTACGCGGCCAAGCCGGCGTTGGCGCTGCTGTTCCTGGTGCCGGCGTTGTCGCTGGTGGGCATTCCACCGTTCTCGGGTTTCTGGGCCAAGCTGATGATCTTGCAGGAGGCCATCGGTCAGGGTCGCGTTGTCTGGACGGTGGTGGCATTGGCAGTGAGCGTGCTCACGCTTTACTCCATGATGAAGATCTGGATGGAGGCCTTCTGGAAACCGCATCCCGATGCAGGCTGGTTGCTGCCGCTGCAGGCTCGTGTTGCGCCTGCCTGGATCGCCACGTTGGGGCTCGCAGGCCTGACGCTGGCCATCAGTTTCAACCCGCAAGCGCTGGTGGCCTACGCGCAGGCGGCCGCTGCCACCCTGGGAGGACCTTGACCATGCTGGGCAAAGTCTGGGCGCTGTTCGCGCTGTTGATGCGTTTTCTCAAGGCGGTGGTGGTATCTGGCCTGCAGACGGTGCAGGTCATCTTTGCCACGGCGCCAGGGGGTGCACCAGCTCGCTCTGGCACCTTTGTGCGGGTGCGCTTTGCGCCGATGAACGCCACCGGTGCGGCCATCCTGGGCTGCATGGTGACGCTGACGCCTGGCACCACCACACTGGACATCGATATGGATCTGCACGAGTTGCTGCTGCATGTGCTGGACGAAACTGCGCTGCAGGAAATGGTGGACGGCATTCGCACCGATTTCGAACCAGGTTTGGTGGCCGTGTTTGGAGAGCGCGCATGATCGCCTGGGCCACCACCGCACTGGTCATGGCCGCGCTGCTGTCGCTGGCGCTGGCCAGTGTGCGCATCGTCATTGGGCCGACCAACGCTGACCGCATCGTCGCGCTCGACATCTTTCTGGCCGCTGGCGTGGCGCTGGCGGTGGCGGCCTCGCTGCTGACCGCGCGCACCGTGTTTCTCGATGTCGCGATCGGGCTGGCGCTGGTGGGATTTGTGGGCACGATTGGCTGGGCTCGGCTGGTGCAACGAGCCGATCCCCCAGGTACCTCGGAGGACCGCTCATGAATGCCTTGGCCGCCGCGCTGATTCTGGCTGCCGCCGTGTTGTTGGTGATTGCCGCCTGGGGCGTGATCAAGCTGCCCGATGCGCTGGCGCGCCAGCACGCGGCCACCAAAGCCGGAACCCTTGCGCTGGCTTTGCTGTGTGTGGGTGCCATGCTGGTCATGCCCGAGTGGGAATGGGTGCGTCGGCTGCTGCTGATCGTGGTGTTCCTGCTGGTCACGTTGCCGGTGGCCTCGCACCTGCTGGCGCGCGCAGCGGTGCGCGAGTCGGCCGCGCACCAGCGCAGCATTGACGCGGCGCCGGTGCTGAGCACGCGCGAGCCACCCAGCTTGTAGCGCCGCCCTGCCGGGCGGCAAGTTCGGCGCAAGCTGCCGGGTTTAACATCCACCCTTCGCGCGCAGACCCGGTCTGCTCCCGCGCCCCGGGTGTTGACCGCTGCTGGTCCTGCCCAGCGGCGCTGACCCGCCTCCCCGAAAGCCCGCAAACGTGTTGCTGCTGATCGTTTTGCTCCCCCTGCTGGTGGGTACCCTGAGCACCCTTTGGCTTGGTAGCCGTTCCCGGCTGGGCGCTGCGATCGTGGCGTTTGCCATCACCGCGAGCAGTCTGGCTTTGCTGGTGGGGCAGGGTGGTGCGGTGATGGCCGGTGCAACGGTCATGAACGTGTGGCCCTGGGTGCCCTCGCTGGGCCTGAACCTGGGCTTTCGCCTCGACGGCTTGTCGATGATGTTCGCTGGGCTGATTCTGTTCATCGGCCTGCTCATCATTGTTTACGCGCATTTCTACCTGAGCGCGAAGGACTCGGCGGCCAAGTTTTACAGCCTCATGATGCTGTTCATGGCCGCCATGCTGGGCGTGGTGCTGTCAGACAACCTGCTGCTGCTGGTGGTGTTCTGGGAGCTGACCAGCCTGTCTTCTTTCTTGCTGGTGGGGTACTGGAGCCACCGTCCGGACGCCCGCGCCGGCGCGCGCCAGGCGCTGGCTGTCACCGGGGGCGGCGGTCTGGCGATGCTGGGTGGCTTCGTGTTGCTGGGCCAGATCGCCGGCACCTACGAGCTGAGCGCCATGGCCGCCAACGCGGCCGCCATCCAGGCCGATCCCCGTTTTCTGCCCGCGCTGCTGCTGATTCTGGTGGGCGCGTTCACCAAGAGCGCGCAGTTTCCATTTCACTTCTGGCTACCCGACGCCATGGCCGCCCCCACACCGGTGTCGGCCTATCTGCACTCGGCCACCATGGTGAAGGCCGGGGTGTTTTTGCTGATGCGCATGTGGCCGGTGCTGGCGGGTTCAGGCCATTTCGAGGTGATCGTGACCGCTGTCGGTCTGGTCACGGTGCTGTTTGCGGCGTTCATCGCAATTTTCAAACACGATCTGAAGGGTCTGCTTGCTTACTCCACCGTGAGTCACCTGGGCCTTATCACCTTTCTGGTGGGTCTGGGCTCGCCGCTTGCCGCTGTGGCCGCGGTGTTTCATGTGCTCAACCACGCCACGTTCAAGGCCTCGCTGTTCATGATTGCCGGCATCGTGGACCACGAAACCCACTCGCGTGACATGCGCCAGCTTGGCGGCCTCTACAAGCTCATGCCCTGGACCGCCACCTTGTCCATGGTCGCGGCCGCGTCGATGGCCGGGGTGCCTCTGACCAACGGCTTTCTGTCCAAGGAAATGTTTTTCACCGAAGCGGTGGTGGGAACGGCCAGCATGGGGGGCGTCTGGGTCTGGCTGGTGCCGGCGCTGGTGACGCTGGCTGGTGTGTTCAGCGTGGCCTACTCGCTGCGCTTCGTGCACGACACGTATTTCAATGGTGAGTTGGGTGACGTGCCGAACAAGCACCCGCACGAGCCCCCGCTGGGCATGAAGCTGCCCGCCATGCTGCTGGTCACGATGTGCATCGTGGTCGGGCTGCTGCCCGCGATCACGTTTGGCCCGCTGGTGCATGTGGCGGCCACCGCGATGGTCGGCCAGCCCCTGCCCGAATACCACCTGGCCCTGTGGCACGGCTTCAACCTGCCGCTGCTCATGAGTGCGGTGGCGGTGGCGGTGGG
This sequence comes from Hydrogenophaga sp., assembly GCA_020047875.1. GTDB lineage: Bacteria > Pseudomonadota > Gammaproteobacteria > Burkholderiales > Burkholderiaceae_C > Hydrogenophaga. The sequence goes on along the minus strand of JAIFNE010000161.1, from coordinate 828 downwards.
CGTTTCGCTCTACCTCTGGCTGGCGCGCGCGCGCTGGTTGCACCGCATCAGTAGCGAAGCCTGGTTTGGCCGTCTGAATGGCCGCGCGCTGTTCGAGGGCGGCAGCGATGGCCTGCTCGCCCTGGCCGCGCGCGTCTCGACCAGGTTGGAAAACGGCTCGCTGCAGCGCTACCTGGCCTGGCTGGTGGCCTCGGCGGTGGTGGTGGCAGCGGTACCGTTGATCGCTGGCGGCGGCATCGGTGCCGGTACGCGCGAGCTTTTGCCGGCCAATGCACTGGCGGTGGCGATCTGGTTGCTGCTGGCGGCCACCTGCCTGACCATCGTGCTGACCCACCACCGGCGCTTCCAGTCCGTGGTGCTGCTGGGTGTGGTGGGGCTGGCGGTGTCGCTCACGTTTGTGAGCCTGTCGGCGCCCGATCTGGCCCTGACCCAGCTGGCGGTTGAACTGGTTTCCACCGTGCTGTTGCTGATGGGCCTGGCGCTGCTGCCCGCGCATTCGCCGCGCGAATCCTCCACCGCGCGACGCACGCGCGACGCCCTGCTGGCGCTGGCCGGCGGCGCGGGCATGGCCTGGCTGGCCTGGGTGCTCCTGACCCGCGGGCACGAGTCGATTGCCTGGTATTTCCTCGACCAGTCGATACCGCTGGGGGGTGGCAGCAACGTGGTCAACGTCATCCTGGTGGACTTCCGCGGTTACGACACCTACGGCGAAATCACCGTGCTGGGCATTGCGGCCATCGGTGTGCTGGCCCTGATGGAAGGCATGACCGCGCGCCGACCCCCGGCCGATGCCGCCGGCCGGCGCTGGACGTTTGTTGACCAGCCGCT
>JAIFNE010000026.1 GCA_020047875.1 Hydrogenophaga sp. | reverse complement strand
TGCACGACGGGATGTTGGGGTTTCCCGACGATGCGCTGCAGAGTCCGTCGCGCATACGCACCGCATCGGCGCCGTTGAGGCAAATCCAGGCCTTCAACACCTTGACAAAGGCAGGGGCGTCGATTGCATACCTCCAGCGCCGTGTGTTGGGACTTGACGGGGCCGAGGCGGCACAGCCAACCAGTTGCAGACCAAGCGCCGCTCCACTGAAATTCGTCATGCACCCGCCTAACAAGTGCCATCGGCGACCGCCTCAAAGCCGTCGCCCACAAGCTCCGCGGAGCAACCGGACAACGCCAATACGCTGGCCGCCAGCAGTGGCGTCGAAGCAGCGAACGTCCTGCGTGTGATCATGGTTTGAATACCTGGACTGGTTGGCGCGCCGTCTGGAACATCGCGATACGTGCCGCCACCAGACAGGCTAGGTGACAACGGTCACTTCGGTCTGTTCGGCGGCACACATGCAGCGACGGTCCAGCCTGGTGTCACTCGCGCCTCAAGTCAATGGCGTCTTGCTTGGCATCCACTGCCGGCACCCTGCCTGAGGGGAACCGTCAATCACCCCTTGCGGGGCCCAAGAAAGGTTGCCTTCCTGGATCATCAGATTCTGGTCGCACCCAAATCAGCGGATTCCGGTGACCCCTCAAAAACACAACGCGGCCGCCTAAACGGGAGCGTCGGTGAATGTTTTGACGTCGGGCAGATGCTCTTTGAGGTAGTCGTGATCCAACTGCAGCGCCTTAAGAACATCCGCTGGCAGTGCATCAATGGTGTCGGACGCGTTCTTGTCCGTCTCAACGGCTATTTCTGCCAGCAACATCCCTATGTGCACAACGCCACCCAAGCGGCAAAAAGGTTTGTGCGCCAAAGGATCTGATGACGTAGCGAGTGCAAGACAGACCTCCTCGGGGAAGTTCCAGCGTTTGGCCAATTCAGCTGCAACCTCGCCTTCGGTGAATCCAACCAGTTGCGTCTCGCGCTCCCAGCGCCCGCCTGGGGCATGGGGAAGACGCTCAATGGCCTCGACTTTGTCCGGCTCTTTTTGCGCAATGATGAGTTCACCCAAGCGAACCATAAAACCGGTGAGCCACGACTGCTGCACATCGGCCCCGATGGTGCGCGCCAGCCAATGGGAAAAGCCCGCGCAGGCCATGCTTTCTTTCCAGAACTCTTCACGGTTGAGCCCGGAAGACAGCGGGAACGAGTTCGACATGCACGCAGCCAAGCACAAGGTGCGCACCTGATTCAACCCCACCATGGTGATGGCGTCATCAACGGAACTCACCTTGCGTTGCAGGCCAAACCGTGCACTGTTCGCGAGGCGAATGAGCTTCACCGTGAGCGCCTGATCGCGTGAAATGGCCGAACGCACCTTTTCAAACGGTATCTCATCGTCATTCAGTGACTGGACCAGAAGTCGAGCCACCTCTGGCATGGTGGGCAACTGAACATCTTGAAAGTAGGCGGCAATCGACGGCATGGCTTGAGTGTCTCCTCAACGTGGGGGGGGTAATGGACGGACTGGTCATGGCTAGCTTACCTGCGAATCCAAAAAAAATTCACCAGCGTCACCGCCGGCAAACTCAATGGCTCAAAGCGCCTCGGGCGATGACAGCCAGCTCAGCAACTGTTCAGCCACCGCCGGGCTCGACAGCAGGTCCAGGTGGCCGGTGCGGTAGACGATGCGCTGGCTCGACTTGGCAAACACCAGCCGGCGCCGCGGTTCGTCATGCTGGCCGAGCGCGCTGTTCAGCGGCACCATCCCGTCACCAGTCAGACGGTCGGCCAGCAGGCCGCGCTGGCCAGCCAGGGTGGCGGCCACGGTGAAGCAGGCCACGCCCTCGGGCAGGGGCAACGGCAGGCGCCGGTCTTCAAAGCCGGCGCGCCAGCTTTGCCCTGCGGGCGAGCGCCAGTCGGCTTCCTGCACATGGCCGTGCCGCAAATCCAGAATGCCCGCGCTACGCAGCTTGCCCAGCCGGGCGAACGGTGCCGAAAACGGCGTGGCGCCCAGCAACACATCCACGCCATGGCCGGCCTTCTCCAGCGGCGCGCCGTGGTGCGGCGTGCCCAGAAACACCAGTTCGCGCAGGGCCTGGGGCCAACGGTGCCCCGCATCGCGGCCCGCCTGCACCGCAGAGCGCGCCACCAGCCCGCCCATGCTGTGACCAATGATGGAAATGCGTTGCAACGGCACCGGCCAGGCCGACACCAGCCGCTCCAGCTGTTCAGACAGATCGCGCCCGTTGTCCGACACATGCAGGCCGCTGTTGTAGCGCAGGTAAAGCGGTGTGCAGCCCAACGCCTGGGCCAGGGTGGCGCCGTGGTTGTGGCCCTCGCGCGTCCATTGCGTGTCGTTCATGCACAGGCCGTGGATGAGCAGCAGCAGGTGCGGGCTGGCGGACCCGCCCAGCTGGTGCCGGAGCGTGTCGGGGGCGTCGAGCGCCAGGGTCTCCCCCCGGTGGCGCAGGTGCATGGGCTGCGCCAGCGCATTGCCGGTGGCCGCCAGGCGGTCGCCCAGCACCCCGTTGAGCACGGCCAGCACCGCCTCTCGCTGCGGCGACGCCTCGGGGTGTGCAAGCGGATCGTCAAGCAGGGGCAACAGCGCGCCCAGCACCGACTCAGAGCCCTGCCCCACCAGCGCCGCCACACCTCGGATGCCGCGGTAGACCTGTCCGGTGAACCCGCCCGCCTGCGAGGGCGTTGCGCCAGCCGGCAGCCCGAGGGAGCGCCGCACCGTCTGGTGCACGTTCTCGGTGAGGTTGATGACGCCTTGCGTGGCCTGCGATGCCAGCTGCGTGGCGGCCCTCAGGTCGGACGGTCGCAGATGGCGCAGCAGGGCCGTTTTGCGATCGGAAGGGGTGAGGGATCTGGGGCGCATGGGTCTTTCCTGTGGGTTTTATGGCGGGGCGAACGCCTCGCCGTTACCCAGCCCCAGCGGCAGATTCCCTGGTACTGGGCTGCCGATGCGATTGCTCTTCGGGTACAGGCTCAAGCCGCCATCAGCCCGCAGCGCGGAATCCGACTCAGCTCCTCGCTGAGCGCTTCCCGCGCAATCGCGGTGTCATAGCTGGCCTGACCGCGCAGCCACCAGCCGTCGCTCAGGCCGAAATAGCGACACAGGCGCAGGTCGGTGTCGGCGGTGATGGCGCGTTTGCCGGCAACGATATCGCCGATGCGCTGAGGCGGTACGCCGATGTCTTTGGCGAGCCGGTATTTGGTCAGCCCCAGCGGCTTGAGAAATTCTTCATCCAGCATTTCGCCGGGGGATACAGGGGCCACGGTGCGCATGATGAGATCCTTGTGACTCAGTGGTAATCGACGATCTCGATCTGGGCGGCACCCTGATCCGTCCAGACAAAGCAAACGCGCCACTGGTCGTTGATGCGGATGCTGTGCTGACCTTTGCGGTCGCCCTTGAGCGCTTCGAGTTGGTTACCGGGGGGAACTTTGAGGTCGTCCAGTACGTTGGACCAGTCGAGTTGCGCCAGCTTGCGCGCAGCCACCCGCCCCACATTCACCCAGCGCTTGACGCGAACGCCTTCGTACAGAGCCTGGGTTTCTTTGCATCGAAAGCTGACGATCGCCACAGGAAAATATTAACGATATACGTTAATAACGTCAAGCATGATCACCAGGCAAAGCACCGGATGGGGCGAACGCCTCGCCGTCACCCAAATACCGCCACTGCCCCACCGGCAGGTTCCCCAACACCACGCCGCCAATGCGGATGCGCTTGAGGCCCACCACATGCAGGCCGACCTGTTCGCACATGCGGCGAATCTGGCGCTTCTTGCCCTCCACCAGCACGAAGCGCAGCTGCTCCGGGTTCATCCAGTCCACCTGCGCGGGCTTCAGGGGCTGGTCGTCCAGGCTCAGGCCGTGGCGCAGGCGGGCGAGCTGGTGGGCGGGAAAGATGGCCTGAACGTTTTGGCTGACGACGCCTTCACCGTTCGGCCCGTGGGGCGCCCACTGCACGCGCACCAGGTATTCCTTTTCGATGCCGCTGTTCTCGCCGATCAGCTGACGGGCGATGCGGCCGTCCTGGGTGAGCACGAGCAGGCCAGTGGAGTCGATGTCGAGCCGGCCGCAGGGCGCGAGGCCGCGCGTGTGTGCGGGCGCAAAGCGGCGGCCGTCGCTGGGGGTTCGCGCGTCGCCGCGCCACTGGCTGGGCGCGCCGATCAGGGTGGCGGCGGCTTCGTGGCCGTCTTCCGGCTGGCCGCTCACATAACCCACCGGCTTGTGCATCAGGATGGTTACCTGACCGGCCTGCTGGTGGCGGGCCTGGGGCAGCACCTCGATGCTGGCATCGGGCGCCACCGGCTGGCCCATGTCGGCGGGCTGGCCGTTCACCAGCACCCAGCCGCGGGCGATCCAGGCGTCGGCCTCGCGGCGCGAGCACAAGCCCAGCTCGGCCATGCGTTTGTTCAGCCGCACCTCGCCATTCGCATTGCCCACCCGCGCCAGATCAGGCCGGCGTGCATCCACCGGGCGCGGCGCGGGCGGCGGCGTGCGCGGTGCGGCGGTGCGCCGGTCTGCTGCGGGGGGCATTGGGCGCGCACCTTCGGGCCCGGAGGCCCGCTCGCGCGGCGGTTTGGGCGCTGAGGCCGACACCGATTTGGCGCGCGCCGGGCCGGGCGGGCGCACCGGCGGGCGGCGCTCGGAAAACGGGCCGCTGGCGGTCTTTTTGGCGGCGCCGGGCTTGAGCGAGAGGGTTCGCTCGGGCTTGGATGTGGTCATGCTGGGATCATCCCATGCCGGCACTCAGAGCTGCCCGTGGCGCAGGGCCTGCAGGTCGAGCAGCCGCACGCCGCCGTATTCCACCCGAATCCAGCCGAGCGTGGAGAGCGTGGTGAGCGCCTCGTTCACCCGCTGCCTTGACAGGCCCACCAGGTAAGCCAGCTCCTGCTGGGTGATGCGCAGCGTGCCGCCCACGTTGGGGTACAGCAGCGGGTGAAACATGGCGGCCAGGTTGCGCGCCACGCGCAGGTCGGGGCTGCCCAGGCGGTCGATCTCGCGCGCGGCGATGAACTGGCCCAGCCGCTCGTTGAGCTGGCTCATCACAAACCGGTTGAAGCCCAGCGAGTGGGCGATCAGCCAGTCAAACGTGGCGATCGGAATGCCGGCCACATGGCTTTTGCGCAGCGCCTGCACGTTGTAGCGGTATGGCTCGTGTTTGAGCGCGGTTCCCTCGCCAAACCAGCCGCCCGGCGCCAGGCCGGTGAAGGTGATCACTGGGCCCAGGCTGTCGTCGTTGTTCATCTTGAGCAGGCCATCCACGAGGCCGAACCAGTAGGTCACCGGTCGGCCAATGCGGCAGATGTGGTCACCGGCCTGTGCGCTGGTGAGCACCAGTCCTTCTTCGGCGCGCTCGCGCTCCGCTGGATCCAACGCCTGCAGCCAGGGAATTTGCGCCAGTTCGTCGGGGACGAGGGCACGCGCTCGCGTGCTCAGCGGCGAGGTGGATCCGGGCGGGTTGGCAAGGCTCATGAGAACGGGGTGCTAGGGAAAGTCCCAAGGGAGCAGACCCTCAAATTGTCGTCCAACGGACAACATAACGTCAAACATCAGCCTACGATGAAGCCCAGAATAAACGACATGAACGCTGCGCACTCGGCTTAAGCCCGAACGCAAGCGCCATTGGAGACAAGCATGCAGACCACTTTTCCCCGGCTCCTGCGGGATCACGCCAAACGCCGCCCCCAGGGTGCGGCCATGCGCGAAAAGGAATACGGCATCTGGCAGAGCACCAGTTGGGCCGACATGGCCAAACTGGTGGAGGCGATTGCCTGCGGCCTGCACCAGGCCGGCCTGCGGCGCGGCGAACACATGGTGGTGATCGGCTCCAACCGCCCGCGCCTTTACGCCACCATGCTCGCGGCCCAGTCGCTGGGCGCCATTCCGGTGCCGCTGTATCAGGATGCCGTGGGCGCCGAATGTGTCTTCCCGATCAACAACGCCGAGGTGCGCTTTGTGGTGGTGGAAGACCAGGAACAGGTCGACAAGATGCTGGAGATCCGCGAGCAATGCCCGCAACTCGCTCACATCTACTTCGATGACCCGCGCGGCTTGCGCAACTACGACGAGCCCGGCCTCAGCGCACTGGAAGAACTGATCGGCGCTGGCCAGGCCTTCGCCAAGGTGCACCCTGACCTGTTCGGTGAGCAGGTGGAGCTGGGCCAGCCCGACGACGTGGCCGCGATGTTTTTCACCAGCGGAACCACCGGCAGGCCCAAGGGCGTGGTGCACACCCACCGCACGCTGATCGACCGCGCCGACGTGGGTGCCCGGTTCGACAAGCTCACCGCCGACGACGAGGTGCTGGCCTACCTGCCGCCGGCCTGGATTGGCCAGAACATCTTTTCCTACGCGCAGTGGCTGGTGGCCGGCTACGTGGTGAACTGCCCCGAGTCGAGCAGCACCGTGACCATCGACCTGAAAGAGGTCGGGCCCACCTATTACTTGACCTCGGTGATGATCCGCATGGAAGACGCCAGCGCGCCCAAGCGCAAGCTGTTCCACGCGTGCATGAACCTCGCCAAACGGGTCGGCCCGGCCAAGATGGACGGCAAGCCGCTGGGCTTCATGGACTCTCTGAAGTACGCGCTGGGCAACGCGCTGGTGTACGGCCCGCTGCGCAACAGCCTCGGCATGAGCCGGGTGCGTGTGGCGTATACCGCGGGCGAGGCCATTGGCCCCGACCTGTTCAGCTTCCACCGAAACCGCGGTGTTTGTCTGCCTGCAACCCGATCACGAGGCGCGGGCCGACACGGTGGGCGTGCCCTGCGAGGGGGTGGAAATCAAGCTGTCGGACACGGGCGAAATTCTGGTGAAGTCACCGGGCCTGCTTAAGGAGTACTACAAGAACCCCGAAGCCACGGCCGAGGTGTTGACCGCCGATGGCTGGTACCACACCAGCGACGCTGGCTTCATCGACGCCAGCGGCCACCTGAAGATCATTGATCGGGTGAAAGACGTGGGCCGCATCAAAGGCGGCGCATTCGATAACGCGATGTTTGCGCCCAAGTACGTGGAAAACAAGCTGAAGTTTTTCTCGTACATCAAGGAAGCGGTGGCCTACGGCGACCAGCGAGAGAAGGTGTGTGTGATGGTCAATATCGACATGGACGCCGTGGGCAACTGGGCCGAGCGCCGCAACCTGCCCTATGCCGGCTACACCGATCTGGCGCAGAAACCCGAGGTGTACGAGCTGATCCGCGACTGCGTGGAGAAGGTGAACGCCGACCTCAGCCGCGACGAGCTGCTGGCCGGCAGCCAGATCAGCCGCTTCCTGGTGCTGCACAAAGAGCTGGACGCCGACGACGGTGAGCTCACCCGCACCAACAAGGTCCGCCGCGGTTTCATTGGCGAGAAATACCAGCCCCTGATCGACGCGCTCTACGGCAACCAGACCGAGCAGTACATCGAGACCCAGGTGAAGTTTGAGGACGGCCGCACCGGCAGCGTCAGCGCCACGCTCAAGGTGGCCGACGCCAAGACGTTTTCGCCGGTCAGGGAGGCCGCATGAAAAAGAAGATTGGCGACGTCATTCTCGACGTCAACAACATCAGTCTGCGCTTTGGCGGCGTCAACGCGCTGACCGACATTTCCTTCAACGTGCGCGAGCACGAGGTGCGGGCCATCATCGGCCCCAACGGTGCCGGCAAAAGCTCGATGCTCAACTGCATCAACGGCGTCTACACGCCGCAAGAGGGCAGCATCACCTTCAAGGGCAAAACCTTCAGCCACATGAACTCGCGCCAGGTGGCCGAAATGGGGATCGGTCGCACGTTTCAGAACCTGGCGCTGTTCAAGGGCATGAGCGTGATCGACAACATCATGACCGGGCGCAACCTGCGCATCAAAAGCAACTTGCTCCTGCAGGCGCTGCGCATCGGGCCGGCGCAAAAGGAAGAAGAGCAGCACCGCGAGTTTGTCGAGCACATCATCGACTTCCTCGAAATTCAGGCTTTTCGCAAAACCGCCGTGGGCACGCTGCCCTACGGGCTGCAAAAGCGGGTTGACCTCGGTCGCGCGCTGGCCATGGAGCCTCAGGTGTTGCTGCTGGACGAGCCCATGGCCGGCATGAACCTGGAAGAGAAGCAGGACATGAGCCGCTTCATCCTGGACGTGAACGATGAGTTCGGCACCACCATCGTGCTGATCGAGCACGACATGGGCGTGGTGATGGACATCTCCGACCGCGTGGTGGTCCTCGACTACGGCAAGAAGATCGGTGACGGCACACCCGAAGAGGTGCGCAGCAACGAAGAAGTGATCAGCGCGTACCTCGGTACCAGCCACTGAGGCCAGGAGAACCACATGGCATTTTTTCTTGAAACCCTCATTGGCGGCCTGATGGCCGGCATGCTGTATTCCCTGGTGGCGCTGGGCTTTGTGCTGATCTACAAGGCGTCGGGCGTTTTCAACTTCGCCCAGGGCGCGATGGTGCTGTTTGCCGCGTTGGCCATGGCCCGTTTCTCAGAGTGGATCCCCGGTTGGCTGGGTATTGAGAGCAAGCTGCTCGGCAACGTGGTGGCTTTCGCGCTGGCTGCTGTGCTGATGTACATCTTTGCCTGGTTGGTCGAGCGGCTGGTGCTGCGCCATCTGGTGAACCAGGAGGGCGTCACGCTGCTGATGGCCACGCTGGGCATCACCTACTTTCTGGATGGCTTCGGTCAGACCCTGTTTGGCAGCGCGATCTATCAGATTGATGTGGGCATGCCCAAGGAGCCGGTGTTCCTGTTCGAGGGCGTGTTCCAGGGCGGTGTGCTGGTCAACCTGGAAGACGTGTACGCCGCCTGCGTCGCTGCGCTGCTGGTGGCGGTGCTCTCGCTGTTTTTCCAGAAAACTGGCACCGGCCGCGCGTTGCGCGCGGTGGCCGACGACCACCAGGCCGCGCAGTCCATCGGCATTCCGCTCAACCGCATCTGGGTGATCGTCTGGTTTGTCGCTGGCCTCACCGCGCTGGTGGCGGGCGTGATCTGGGGCTCCAAGCTGGGCGTTCAGTTCTCGCTCACCACCGTCGCTTTGCGTGCGCTGCCGGTGATCATTTTGGGCGGCCTCACCTCGGTGCCCGGCGCCATCATCGGCGGACTGATCATCGGCGTGGGCGAAAAAATGTCCGAGATTTATCTGGGCCCGTATGTGGGCGGCGGCATCGAAATCTGGTTCGCCTACATGCTTGCGCTGGTGTTCTTGCTGTTCCGCCCCCAAGGCCTGTTTGGAGAAAAGATCATCGACCGCGTCTGACATGAAGCACCCCCTGCGCCGCTTCGCGTCTTCCCCCTCTCTCGCCTTCGGCGGGAAGGGAACGCTCCCTGTGGCTTGGCATAGCCAGTTCCACGGGAGCCCTGAGCAAGACATTTCCCGCCAGCTTGCTTGATGGCGAGCTACGAGAACGAATAGAGAAAGCACCCCATGTTCTACAGAGAAAACGGCCAATTCAAGACCAGTTACCGCGCTGATCAGCAGATCTTTGCCATCGCGCAAGACCGCTGGTTGATCCTCGCGCTGATCGCGTTTGCCTTCATTGGCGTGCCGTTGCTGGCTGACGAGTACATGTTTCGGGCCATCCTGATTCCGTTCCTGATCCTGGCGCTGGCGGCCATTGGGGTGAACATTCTGGTGGGTTACTGCGGCCAGATCTCGCTGGGTTCGGGCGCCTTCATGGCGGTGGGCGCCTACATGGCCTACAACACCTACGTGCGTATCGACGGCATGCCACTGATCGTGGCGCTGCTCTCCGGCGGCTTTTTTGCCACGGTGGTCGGCATCGTGTTCGGCGTTCCCAGCCTGCGGGTCAAGGGCCTTTACTTGGCGGTGGCCACGCTGGCCGCCCAGTTTTTCTGCGACTGGGCTTTCAGCCGCATTGGCTGGTTCACCAACAACAGCACCTCGGGTTCGGTGGCGGTTTCCAACCTCAACGTGTTGGGTTGGACGATCAACACACCGGTGGAAAAGTACCTGTTCTGTCTGGGGTTCGTGGTGGTGTTCGCCCTGCTGGCGAAGAACCTGGTGCGCTCCGCCATCGGGCGCGAATGGATGGCCATTCGCGACATGGACGTGGCCGCCGCCGTGATCGGCATTCGCCCGATGTACGCCAAGCTCACCGCTTTTGCGGTCAGCTCTTTCATCATCGGCGTGGCCGGCGGTTTGTGGGCGTTCGTTCACCTGGGCTCCTGGGAGCCCGCCGCGTTCAACATCGACCGCTCGTTTCAGCTGCTGTTCATGGTGATCATCGGCGGCATGGGCTCCATCATGGGCAGCTTCTTCGGCGCGGCTTTCATCGTGGTGCTGCCGATTTTCCTGAACCAGTTTCTGCCCTTTGTTGGCGGCCTGGTCGGCGTCGACATCTCCACCGCAGCGGTGTCTCACACCGAGTTGATGATCTTTGGTGCGCTCATTGTCTGGTTCCTGATCGTCGAGCCACACGGGCTGGCCAAGCTCTGGAGTGTGGGCAAACAGAAGTTGCGGTTGTGGCCGTTTCCGCATTGAACGCAGGACCACGCTGCCGTGTACCGGGTGAATACCGATGCACGCAGAGCGAAGACGCGTTGAACTAACAGGCCGTGGTTTTTGTGTGAGTGAAGTTTTTTACCCAGGAGACAAACGAAATGAAATTACGCAACCTTGCTTTGGCCCTGTCGGCCGCCTGCATTGGGCTGTCATCGGCCCTGATCGCGGCCCCCGTCGCGGCACAGAACGTGCAGTTCTTCCCGGTGCTGTCCGGGCGCACCGGTCCGGTGGCGCCCAACGCCACGCCTTGGGCGAACGGCCACAACGACTACATGGCGCTGGTGAATGCGCGCGGCGGCATCAACGGCGTCAAGACGCTGGTGGAAGAGTGCGAAACCGCCTACGCCACCGACCGCGGCGTGGAGTGCTATGAACGCCTGAAGGGCAAGCACGGCGGGGCCACGGTGTTCCAGCCGCTGTCCACCGGCATCACCTTCGCGCTGACCGAGAAGATCCCGAACGACAAGATTCCGATGATCACCTCGGGCTACGGTCGCAGTGACTCGGCCGATGGCGGCGTGTTCAAGTGGAACTTCCCGCTCATTGGTCACTACTGGGTGGCTGGCGACGTGGCCATTCAGCACATCGCCAACAAGGAAGGCGGGTGGGACAAGCTCAAAGGCAAGAAGATTGCGGTCGGTTACCACGACAGCCCGTTCGGCAAGGAGCTGCTGCCCATCCTGCAAGAGCGCGCTGCCATGCATGGCTTCACGTTGCAGCTGCTGCCGATTCCGGCACCAGGCGTGGAACAGAAGGCGATCTGGCTGCAGGTGCGCCGCGAGCGCCCGGACTGGGTGGTCCTGCAAACCTGGGGCGTGATGACCGGCACGGCCATCAAGGAAGCGGTGGCCACTGGCTTCCCGCGTGAAAAAATGGTCGGCACCTGGTGGTCGGGCGCTGAGCCCGATCTGAAAGACGTGGCCGATGGCGCCAAGGGTTATAGCGCGGTGATGATGCAGCACGGTGCTGAGCCTGGCTCCGCGGTGGTGAAGGAAATCCTTGAGAAGGTGCACGCCAAGGGCGCGGGCGCTGGCCCCAAGGAAGAGGTGGGATCGGTGTTGTACATGCGCGGTGTGGTGGGCGCCATGCTGGCGACCGAGGGCGTGCGCGCAGCTCAAGAGCGCTTTGGCAAGGGCAAGGTCATGACCGGCGAGCAGGCTCGCTGGGGCTATGAAAACCTGAACCTCACCCAGGCCAAGCTCGACGCGCTGGGCTTCAAGGGCGTGATGCGCCCTGTCTCGACCAGCTGCCAGGATCACATGGGCTCCGCATGGGCCCGCGTGCACACCTGGGACGGCAAGAAGTTCGTCTGGGCTTCCGACTGGCTGCAGGCCGACGAGCAAATCATCAAGCCGCTGGTCAAGGCATCGGCCGACAAATACGCAGCTGAGAAGCGGCTGACCCGTCGCGCGGCAGCAGACTGCCAGTCTTGATCAGACAAGCCCGCCTCGCCTGGCGGGACTGTTGATGGTGTCTCCCTGAGCGGGGGAAGGTGGCTGGTGTGAACCAGCCGTCATTCACAAGACCAGCTTGCTGTGTCTTGTGAATGGTCAGCAAGGAAACTTCAATGAGCACGCCAACACAATCGCCCGTCCCCGTTCTCAACGTCAATGGGATCGAGGTCATTTACAACCACGTCATCTTGGTGCTGAAGGGCGTTTCGCTGACCGTGGCTGACGGTCAGATTGCTGCCATCCTGGGCGGCAACGGTGCGGGCAAGACCACCACGTTGCGCGCCATTTCCAATTTGCTCAAGGGCGAGCGCGGTGAGGTCACCAAGGGCAGCATCGAGCTGCGTGGCGAGCGCATTGAGAATCTCTCGCCTGCCGATCTGGTGAACCGTGGTGTGGTGCAGGTGATGGAGGGCCGCCATTGCTTCGCCCACCTGACCATTGAAGAGAACCTGATGACAGGTTCTTACACGCGCACCGACAAGGCCGAGATTGCGCGCAATCTGGAGAAGGTTTACTCCTACTTTCCGCGCCTGAAGACGCGGCGTACCTCGCAGGCTGCCTACACCTCCGGCGGAGAGCAGCAGATGTGCGCAATCGGCCGCGCGCTCATGACCAACCCCAGCATCGTGCTGCTTGATGAGCCCTCGATGGGTCTGGCACCACAGTTGGTGGAGGAGGTGTTCAACATCGTGCGCGACCTCAACACCAAAGAAAAGGTCACCTTTTTGCTGGCCGAGCAAAACACCAACATGGCACTGAAATACGCCGACTACGGCTACATCATGGAAAGCGGGCGTGTGGTGATGGACGGCGCTGCCGCCGATCTGCGCAACAACGAGGACGTGAAGGAGTTCTATCTCGGCATGGGCGGCGGCGAGCGCAAGTCCTTCAAGGATGTGAAGAGCTACAAACGCCGCAAGCGCTGGCTGGCCTAGCAAGGAAGCCTCTGGCATCTCTCCTTTCCGCCCCCTAGCGCTCTTTCCTGCACTGCCCGCGCAGATTGGTGGCCCGGCGGTCCGGCGATGCCTGTTTGCCGACGGCTTGGTAACTTCCCCTCACCCAATTCCCAAACGGTTCAAGTCATGTCAGATTACTTCGACGACCTGGAGGTACGACCACCTGCCGAGCGCGAGGCGTCTCAGATGGCCGCGCTGCCACGGCAGATCGCTCACGCACAGACGCACAGTCAAGCCTTCGCCAAGATCCTGCAAGATGTGGACGCGAGCACGGTGGTCAGCCGCTCCATGTTGGCGGCGCTTCCAGTGACCCGAAAGGTCGAGCTGCTTGAGCGTCAACGGGCTTCGCGTGCGGCCGGAGCGGATGTGTTTGGTGGGTTTTCCGCACTGGTGCGTGGCCGGACCATGTCGCGTATCTTTGCCAGCCCCGGCCCGATCTACGAGCCCGAGGGCAACAGAGCCGACTACTGGCGCACGGGACGTGCGCTTTTCGCGGCCGGCTTTCGTGCCGGTGAGCTGGTGCACAACAGCTTCAGCTATCACATGACACCGGGCGCCTTCATCCTTGAGGCCGGCGCTTTGGCGCTGGGTTGCACCGTCTTCCCAGCGGGAACCGGCCAGACCGAGCAACAGCTGGAGGCCATACGCGACCTGCGTCCCAGTGCCTATACCGGTACGCCGAGCTTTTTGCGCATCTTGCTGGAAAAGGCTGCCGAGGCAGGTGCCGACATCGGCTGCATCGCCAAAGCCTCTGTTGGTGGCGAGGCCTGTCCTCCCAGCCTCACCACATGGTTTCGGGATCACTGCGTTCAGGTGTTTCAAACTTACGCTACCGCCGACCTCGGTCTGGTGGCTTACGAAACCGCAGCCCGCGAAGGGCTGGTTCTGGACGAGGGTGTCATCGTTGAGATTGTGCGCCCCGGCACGGGAGATCCAGTCCCAGCTGGCGAGGTGGGGGAGTTGGTGGTCACCACGCTGAATCCAAACTACCCGCTGATTCGCTTCGGTACCGGCGACCTTTCGGCGGTTCTGCCTGGCACCTGCCCCACCGGTCGCACGGCGCCGCGCATCAAGGGTTGGATGGGACGCGCAGACCAGACCACCAAGGTAAAGGGAATGTTTGTCCACCCTTCGCAAGTGGCCGAGGTGGCACGACGCTTTCCGCAGGTGCACAAGGCCCGCCTGGTTGTGACTGGCGAGATGGCCAACGACCAGATGTGCTTGCAGGTCGAGGTCATGGAACTGACCCAGGGGTTGAGCGAGCAGATAGAAACCGTTGTGCGCGAGGTCACCAAGCTGCGATCCCAGGTGCAGTTGGTGAGCCCCGGCAGTTTGCCCAACGACGGTAAGGTGATTGAGGACTCGCGCAGCTACCAATAGGCCGTCCGGCCCTGGCAGCATCGCTCGGCCGGAGCCGTTCAGCGCGGTGCCCGCGCTTCATGGCTACTCGTCCATGCCTGTAGGACACCGCCAGGGTAAATGGCGGCAAGATATTTGGCCCCGCCGTGTTGACAGCCTCAGCCACCAGTCCGTTTAACGGGCAATGCCGGCCATATTTACAACCTCTCGGCCGATTTCGCCGAATCGGACTGAAAGGCCAATCGGGTTGATAGAGCGCAGCCGGACGGAACGTGAAGGCGCTTACACGCCCCAGACCAATTCAACGCCTGCCTTCTCGCAGCGCTGCAGCATATCAATGAAAGGTGCACTGCGCAGCCGCAATCCGACAGCCTCAAACTCAGGACATGGATCGCCCTTGGCTCTTGCCTCTTCGCGCATTCGCTGCTGATCGGCCTCCTCTTTCATCACCGCATCGCGCAGCGCCTGCTCGGCTGCAGGCATCTGCTGCGGCAAAATCACACCCGCCGCGCTCGGGTTCTTGCCGATGATCTCGAGAATTCGCTTGCCATGCGGCTCCAGCATGATGAGGTCACCCGTTTCACGGGACTTGAATCGGAACAGAGTCATTCGATGCCTCCTATTTCTCAAGCATTATTGAAAAGCGTGGGAGTAAACGCACTGATAGAGATCAGCGCTCACCGCAAGAGTCAGCGTGTTCTACCGTCACTAGAGCCAAGGTTTTGGGCTTTACCGCACGGGCAAAGGTGCTGTGTGTCTGCGAATCTCCGCATCGATGCTGGATGACATCGGCGCAATCCGCATACCTCACGGTTCGTGCTGAGTCGCGTGAGGGTGTTTGTAAGTGGGAGGGCATCCACAAACACAAAAGCCTCGCTCGGGGTTAATCGAGCGAGGCTGATGCTGGCTGTAAGAGTCTGACGATGACCTACTTTCACACGGGAA
>JAIFNE010000178.1 GCA_020047875.1 Hydrogenophaga sp. | reverse complement strand
GTGGCACATAGAAGCCCTGCTGCCAAACTGGTAGCAGGGCTTTTCGTTTTTTGAGCTGGTGACAGTTTGGCTCTCGGCAGGCCCCCGGCGCTACGCGGCCGGTGGCCTGTCAGGAAAGCGGGCTCCCCCCGTTCGAACGCTTGCGCTGGTCAGGGCGCTCAGCCGCCTGCGACGGTGATGCCCTTGAACTCGCCCGAGGCGATTCGCTTGCTCCATTCGGCGGGGCCGGTGATGTGGGCGCTGGTGCCGCCGGCATCCACGGCCACCGTCACCGGCATGTCCACCACGTCGAACTCGTAGATGGCCTCCATGCCCAGGTCGGCGAAGCCCACCACCTTGGCGGTCTTGATCGCTTTGGAGACGAGGTAGGCGGCGCCGCCCACTGCCATCAGGTAGGCGCTCTGGTGCCGCTTGATCGAGTCAATGGCCACCGGGCCTCGCTCGGCCTTGCCAATCATGGCGATCAGGCCGGTTTGCTCCAGCATCATGTCGGTGAATTTGTCCATGCGCGTGGCAGTGGTTGGGCCGGCAGGGCCCACCGCTTCGTCGCCGACTGGGTCGACCGGACCCACGTAATAAATGACGCGGTTGGTGAAGTCCACCGGCAGCTTCTCGCCCTTGGCCAGCATGTCCTGAATGCGCTTGTGAGCGGCGTCGCGGCCGGTCAGCATTTTTCCGTTGAGCAGCAGGGTCTGACCAGGCTTCCAGGCTGCAACCTGGGTTTTGGTCAGCGTGTTGAGGTCCACGCGCTGGCTCTTTTCGGTGTCAGGCGTCCAGTTGACGTTGGGCCAGAGGTCTAGGCTTGGCGGGTCGAGGTACACCGGGCCGCTGCCGTCCATCACGAAGTGGGCATGGCGCGTGGCAGCGCAGTTGGGGATCATGGCCACGGGCTTGCTGGCTGCGTGCGTGGGGTACATCTTGATCTTCACGTCCAGCACGGTGGTCAAGCCACCGAGGCCCTGGGCGCCGATGCCCAGGGCGTTGACTTTCTCGAACAGCTCCAGGCGCAACTCTTCCACCTGACTGAGCTTTTCGCCCTTGCTCGCTTTGGTTTGCAGTTCGTACATGTCGATGTCGTCCATCAGGCTCTGCTTGGCCAACAGCACCGATTTCTCGGCGGTGCCGCCAATGCCGATGCCCAGCATGCCGGGGGGACACCAGCCCGCGCCCATGGTGGGCACCGTTTTGAGCACCCAGTCGACCACGCTGTCGCTCGGGTTGAGCATGATCATCTTGCTCTTGTTCTCGCTGCCGCCGCCTTTGGCGGCCACGGTCACATCGACTTGGCTGCCCGGGACGATCTCGGTGTAAATCACGGCGGGCGTGTTGTCGCCGGTGTTCTTGCGGGCGAAGAGCGGATCGGCGACAACGCTGGCGCGCAGCTTGTTGTCGGCGTTGTTGTAGCCCTGGCGCACACCCTCGTTGATGGCGTCCTCCAGGCTGCCGGTGAAGCCTTCCCAGCGCACGTCCATGCCAACCTTGAGGAACACGTTGACGATGCCGGTGTCCTGACAAATCGGGCGGTGACCGGTTGCGCTCATCTTGCTGTTGGTGAGGATCTGGGCAATCGCGTCCTTGGCGGCCGGGCTTTGCTCGCGCTCGTAGGCCCGTGCGAGGTGGGCGATGTAGTCTGCGGGGTGGTAGTAGCTGATGTACTGCAGGGCGGCGGCGACGGACTCGATCAGGTCCGCCTGGCGAATGGTGCTGGTCATGGCGATGGGCTCTCTTTGGGGGGTGGCAATGGGGCCTGCCTGAGCAAGCAGGGATTTAAATCCGCGAATATCTTGGCGCATCGGCTGCACTTCGGCGTGGAACCCGTGCTCCATCGACAGGTAGACGTTTTCAACCAGGGTCTCGGCTGCCTTGTTGTGTTCGCATGCGTTGGTATTCGTGGGTTTTGGCGCGGTGCCGAGGATGCTTATTCTAAGAAGTCAACGTTGCCCGGTGACACCTGGCGGGCAGTTGGCCGCCGCGTTTGTGTAAGTGGCTCGTAAGAGCCTTTGCGCACATTCTCCGGAGGTATTTTTTGCATAACCTCAGGAGACAAGACATGTCAGCACCGTCCAACGCCATTCAGTCGACCTTGGTCGAAAACCGGGTTTTCGAGCCTTCGGACGCCATGCGACAGTCAGCCCGCATTTCCGGGATGGCTGCCTACCAGGCGCTCTGCGACGAGGCCGACAACGACTTCGAGGGTTTCTGGGCCAAGCGTGCTCGAGAGACGCTGACCTGGCACAAGCCGTTCACCAAAACGCTGGATTCCTCGAATGCGCCGTTTTACAAGTGGTTCGATGACGGCGAACTCAACGCCTCGTACAACTGCCTCGATCGCCACATGGGCACGCCGGTTGAGAACAAGACCGCCATCATTTTTGAAGCCGATGGCGGCGAGGTCACCAAAGTGACCTACAAGGAGTTGCTGGTCAAGGTGTCTCAGTTTGCCAATGCGCTCAAGGCTCGCGGGGTGAAGAAGGGCGATCGTGTCGTCATCTACATGCCCATGACCATCGAGGGCGTGGTGGCCATGCAGGCCTGCGCACGCATTGGTGCCACGCACAGCGTGGTGTTCGGCGGCTTCTCGGCCAAGGCCGTGCAGGAGCGCATTCAGGACGCTGGCGCGGTGGCGGTGATCACCGCCAACTACCAGCTGCGTGGCGGCAAGGAATTGCCGCTCAAGGGCATCGTTGACGAGGGCATTGCCTTGGGCGGCTGCGATTCGGTTCGCAACGTGATCGTGTTCCAGCGCACACCCACCGCGGTCAACATGATTGCGGGGCGCGACAGCTTCATGCACGAGGTGATGGCTGAGCAGTCGGCCGAGTGTCCGGTGGAGGTGGTGGGTGCCGAGCACCCGCTGTTCGTGCTGTATACCTCGGGCTCCACCGGCAAGCCCAAGGGCGTGGTGCACAGCACCGGCGGCTACCTGATGTGGGCCAACCTCACCATGCAATGGACCTTCGATCTGAAGGACAGTGACATTTTCTGGTGCACCGCCGACATCGGCTGGATCACCGGCCACACCTATGTGGCGTACGGACCCCTGGCCGCGGGTGCCACGCAAATCGTATTTGAAGGCGTGCCCACCTACCCGAACGCAGGGCGCTTCTGGCAGATGATCGAGCGCCACAAGTGCACCATCTTCTACACAGCGCCCACCGCCATCCGCTCCCTGATCAAAGCGGCCGAGGCCGATGAAAAAGTGCACCCGGCGCGTTCCGATCTGAGCAGCTTGCGCATCATGGGCTCGGTGGGTGAGCCCATCAACCCTGAAGCCTGGATGTGGTACTACAAACACGTGGGTGGCGAGCGCTGCCCGATTGTGGACACCTTCTGGCAGACCGAAACCGGCGGTCACATGATCACGCCGCTGC
The DNA here is from genome assembly GCA_020047875.1 of Hydrogenophaga sp. GTDB lineage: Bacteria > Pseudomonadota > Gammaproteobacteria > Burkholderiales > Burkholderiaceae_C > Hydrogenophaga. The sequence goes on along the minus strand of JAIFNE010000178.1, from coordinate 5,168 downwards.
CGGGCGCCACGCCCCTCGTCCCCGGCTCGTGCACGTTGCCGCTGCCCGGCATCACCACCGCCATCGTGGACGAGGCGGGCATGGACGTGCCCAATGGTTCGGGCGGCATTCTGGTGGTCAAAAAACCCTGGCCGTCGATGATCCGCACCATCTGGGGCGACCCGGAGCGGTTCAAGAAGAGTTACTTCCCTGACGAACTCAAAGGCTACTACCTGGCCGGCGACGGCGCGGTGCGCAGCGCCGACCGGGGCTACTTCCGCATCACCGGCCGCATCGACGACGTGCTCAACGTCTCGGGTCACCGCATGGGTACGATGGAAATCGAGTCGGCGCTGGTGGGCAAGACCGATCTCGTCGCTGAGGCCGCGGTGGTGGGCCGCCCAGACGACCTGACCGGCGAGGCCATCGTGGCTTTTGTGGTGCTCAAGCGCTCGCGCCCCACGGGCGACGAGGCCAAGGCGATCGCCAAGGAGCTGCGCGACTGGGTGGGCAAGGAGATCGGGCCAATCGCCAAGCCCAAGGACATCCGCTTCGGCGACAACCTGCCCAAGACCCGCTCCGGCAAGATCATGCGCCGCCTTCTGCGCTCGATTGCGAAGGGCGAAAAGATCACCCAGGACACCTCGACCTTGGAGAATCCGGCGATTCTGGATCAGTTGTCGGAGAACAACTGATCGGGCGCCGGGCGGTTCATGCCCGGCCTGTGCCCACAAAAAAGCCCGCTGGTCTGTCCAGCGGGCTTTTTGCATTGGGTGAACCAGTGGTTACTTCAGGCTCATGATCCAGGCGGCCAGTTGCTTGGCCTCAGCTTCGCTGACCTGTGGATTCGCTGGCATGGGGATCGCACCCCAGACGCCGGAGCCACCTTTCATGATCTTGGTTGCCAGCATGTCGACTGCCTTCGCGTCTCCGGCGTACTTCTGGGCCACCGACTTGTAGGACGGGCCCACCAGTTTCTTGTCGGCGGCGTGACAAGCCATGCAGTTCTTGCTTTTGGCTAGCGCCTCATTGGCCATTGCCGGGGCAGAAAGGGCGGCCATCGCAGCCATAATCAACAGAGCACGTTTCATGTAGTAGACCTCGTGGAGTGATGAGATGGAAAGGGTGCCATTTTATCGAGCGCGGCCACCAGGAAACGAAACGTTACGGAATCTTGCCCGCTTTATCGCTGCTTTACTGGAGGGTGTGATGTATTTGCTTATTTTGGGTCTCGGCCTGATGGTCTTCAAGTACCTGGAGATCGGGTTTGTGGCCGATCTCTCCTGGTGGTGGGTGTTGTCACCCTTTGCTCTGGCGGTCGCCTGGTGGGCCTGGGCCGACACCACCGGCTACACCAAACGCAGGGAGATGGAGAAGATGGACAAGAAAAAGCAAGATCGCATCGAACGCCATCGCGACGCGCTGGGCATCAAGACCAAGCGGCGCTGAGCTGGCTCGGGCTGGTGGGCATTCCACCAACCCGAGCGCGAACGTCAGTAGTTGTCGAGCACGGCGCCCTTGCTGGCGCTCGATGCGTTGAACGCGAACTTGGCCTGCACGCCGCGGGTGTAGCGCGGTGCCGGTGGCGTCCAGGCGGCGCGGCGTTTGGCAATCTCCTCGTCCGATACATGCAGCGCCAGTTGCAGCTGACGCGCGTCAATCGTGATCTGGTCACCTTCGTGCACGAATGCAATCGTGCCGCCCACGGCTGCTTCTGGCGCCACGTGGCCGACCACCATGCCCCAGGTGCCGCCAGAGAAGCGGCCATCGGTGATCAGACCCACGCTCTCGCCCAGCCCGGCGCCGATGAGGGCGCCAGTGGGCGCCAGCATTTCGGGCATGCCTGGACCGCCTTTGGGTCCGAGATAGCGCAACACCATCACGTCACCGGCCACGATCTTGCCGTCGAGAATCGCCTTCAGCGCCGACTGCTCGTCGTCGAACACGCGGGCCGGGCCGGTGATCACCGGGTTCTTCAGCCCGGTGATCTTGGCCACGCAACCCTCGGGGCTGAGGTTGCCCTTGAGGATGGCCAGGTGACCCTGTTTGTACATCGCGTTGTCGATGGTGTGGATCACGCTCTGCTCTGGCGGCGCGTCCGGCACGTCTTTCAGCACCTCTGCAATGGTCTGCCCGGTGATCGTGATGCAGTCGCCGTGCAGCAAGCCGGCATTCAACAGCATTTTCATCACCTGCGGTATGCCGCCTGCAACATGCAGGTCTACAGCGAGCGCCTTGCCGCTGGGTTTCAGGTCGCACAACACCGGTGTGCGCTGGCGGATGCGCTCAAAGTCGTCAATGGTCCACTCCACGCCCGCGCAATGCGCGATGGCCAGGAAGTGCAGCACGGCGTTGGTTGAACCGCCGATGGCCATGATCACCGCCACCGCGTTCTCGATGGACTTGCGCGTGACAATGTCGCGCGGCTTGATGTCTTTCCTGATGGCGTCAAGCAGTACGCGTGCCGACTCTTTGGCGGACTGCACCTTTTCGTCATGCACATTGGCCATGGTGGAAGAGTAGGGCAACGAGATGCCCAGCGCCTCGAAGGCAGAACTCATGGTGTTGGCGGTGTACATGCCCCCGCACGAGCCAGTGCCCGGAATGGCGCGCTTTTCGATCTCCAGCAGGTCGGCGTCGCTCAAGTTGCCCGCGGCGTTTTCGCCCACGGCCTCGAACACGCTGACGATGTTGAGGTCTTTGCCCTTGTAGTGGCCGGGCAGGATGGTGCCGCCGTACACATAAATGGCCGGTACATTGGCGCGCAGCATGCCCATGAGGCCGCCGGGCATGTTCTTGTCGCAGCCACCGATGACGACCACGCCGTCCATCCACTGGCCCTGTACGCAGGTTTCCACGCAGTCGCTGATGACCTCGCGGCTCACCAGCGAATACTTCATGCCCTCGGTGCCCATGGCCATGCCGTCGGAAATGGTGGGCGTGCCGAACACCTGGGCGTTACCACCCGCTTCCTCGATGCCGGCGATGGCGGCGTCGGCCAGCTTTTGCAGACCGGAGTTGCAGGGCGTGATGGTGCTGTGGCCGTTGGCCACGCCCACCATGGGTTTCACGAAGTCACCGGCCTCGTAGCCCATGGCGTAGTACATGGACCGGTTGGGCGCGCGCGACTTGCCTTCGGTGATGTTTTTGCTGCGCGGGTTCATCGCGGCGATGGGGATCACTTTGCTGGTGCTCATGGAGTTCTCTTTTAAAAAAGCGGGAAGTGGGGCTGGTTGCGCCCGCCAAGCCAAACAAGTATGCGTGAGCGCGCAAACGCTTTCCAATATATTTGTTGCGTCCTATTTATATGTTTTAAGAATGACCGATTCGCCTGAACCCTGGATCGACTTGCGGCAGTGGCGTCAGTTTGTGGCGGTGGCCGAGGAACTGCATTTCGGGCGCGCAGCCGCACGCCTGCACATGACCCAGCCACCACTCACGCAGGCCATTGCCGGCCTTGAGCGCACCTTGGGCGCCCGATTGTTTGACCGCACCAAGCGCAGCGTGGCGCTCAGCGCCACCGGCGCGGCCCTGCTGCCCGAGGTGCGCGATCTGCTGGCCCGCGCCCAGGCACTCCCGCCGCGCGCCCGCGCTGCTTCGGCGGGGGAGGTGGGACGATTGCGGCTGGCTTTTGTGTCCACCGTCGGTTTCGATCTGCTGCCGCGCTGGGTCACCGCGTTTCGGGCTGCCTGGCCCGGTGTGGCGATGGAGCTGATCGAGGCCACTGGCGACGTACAGCAACAGCAGCTGACACAGGGCGAGGTGGATGCGGGCTTTCTGCTGCACGCGCCCGGTTTCTCGCCGCCCGGGCTGGCGCAGTTATCGCTGGCCCAAGAACCGCTGGTGCTCGCGGTGCCGCAGACGCATGCACTGGCGGCGGCTTCGACGTTGCCGCTCGACGCCGTGCTGGCAGAGCCGCTGGTGATGTTCCCGCGCCGTATCCTGCCCTCGGTGTTCGACGCGGTTTTTGGCCTCTATCACGCCGCAGGCCGATCGCCACAGGTGGCGCAGGAGGCGATTCAGATGCAGACCATCGTCAACCTGGTGTCGGCCGGGCTGGGCGTGGCATGGGTGCCTGAGAGCGTGCGCCAGTTCCAGCGGCCGGGCGTGGTGTACCGACCGGTGCGCGCGCCGCGCGATCTGGTCATGCCGATCTGCGAAACCAGCCTGGTCTGGCAGCCCTCCGCGGTCACGCCAGCCCTGGCGCGCCTGCTCGACTTCGCGCGCGAGGCCAAGGCAGCCGGCCCGCGGGCACAATAGTCGGCATGCTGATTCATCCCCAAATTGACCCCGTCGCGCTGCAGATAGGCCCGCTGGCCATTCACTGGTATGGCCTGACGTACCTCGCCGCGTTTGGCTTGTTCGTGCTGCTCGGCAACGCCCGGCTGAAGCACCCGCCGTTTGCCAACGTTCGCCTGCCGCAGCCCTGGAGCCGGCGCGATGTGGAAGACATTCTTTTTCTGGGCGTGATGGGTGTGGTGCTCGGTGGGCGCATCGGGTATTGCCTGTTTTACAAGCCGGGCTACTACCTGGCGCATCCGCTGGAGATCCTTGCCGTGTGGCAGGGTGGCATGAGCTTTCATGGCGGCATGCTTGGCGTGATGGCGGCCATGGTCTGGTACGCCCATTCGCGCCAGCGGTCTTTTTTGCAGGTGATGGATTTCGTGGCGCCTTGCGTGCCCACCGGTCTGGCCGCCGGACGCCTGGGCAACTTCATCAACGGTGAACTCTGGGGCCGGGTGGCCGATCCGGCGCTGCCCTGGGGCATGGTGTTTCGCGGCGCAGGCGAGTTGCCGCGCCACCCGTCTCAGGTCTACCAGTTCCTGCTGGAAGGGCTGCTGCTGTTCGTTCTTCTTTGGTGGTATGCCAGGCGCGAGCGCGCGCCGGGGCAGGTGGCGGCGGCTTTTCTGTTGGGCTACGGTGTGTTCCGCTTCATCGCCGAGTTCTTCCGAGAGCCCGATGCCTACCTCGGGCTGCTTTCGCTCGGGATGAGCATGGGGCAGTGGCTTTGCGTGCCCATGATTCTGGGCGGCGCTGGCCTGTGGTGGTGGTTCGGACAGCGGACAGGCCGCTCGGCAAGCGGTGACTGACAACGCACCCAACGCAACGGGTCAAGCCGCACCGATGGGCAACGTTTCCTTGGCGCTGCAGGGCCCGCTGGCGCGGCTCACGCTGTCGAACGGTGGCAA
>JAIFNE010000187.1 GCA_020047875.1 Hydrogenophaga sp. | reverse complement strand
CCGATGCGGAAATCCTGTGCAATGGCGGCCCCAGCCACCAAGCCAGACGCCAGCGCCACCAGCAGGGCGCGGGACAGGGAAGTTGAGAGGGAAATGGTCTTCATCAGAAGGATGTACCGATCTGGAACTGGAATTTTTGGATTCTATCGCCGGCAAATTTCCGCACCGGATTGGCGTAAGCAAAGCGCAGCGGTCCGATGGGCGAAATCCAGCTCAGGCCGACGCCGACCGAGGAGCGCATGTCGCTGAATGTCAGCTTGTCGCTTTCACCGTACACATTGCCCACATCAAAGAAGCCGAACACGCGCAGCGTCCGGTCGTTGCCGGCACCCGGGAACGGCGCGATGAACTCGACGTTCAACCCCACCTTCTTGGGCCCGCCAATGAAAGACCCGGTGATGTCGCGCGGGCCCAGCGTGCCCTGGTCGAAACCGCGCACCGAACCCAGACCGCCACCGAAATAGTTCTTGAACACCGGGAACGGACGGCCACCGATGCCCTTGCCCCAGCCCACATCGGCATTGAAGGCCAGGGTGTACTGCTTGCTCAGCGGCAGGTACTGCTGGAACTGGTAACCCAGCTTGACGTAACGGGTATCGCCGGCAACACCCAACTCGCCGTTGACCCGCTGCAGCCGGCCCGTGGTGGGCACCAGCGCACTGTCGCGGTTGTCGCGACTCCAGCCCAGGGTCAGGGGAATCGAGGTGCTCTTGAAACCGAAATCGGTTGCGTATTTCAGATAAGCGGCCGGAATGTTGGTGCCCGTCTCGATCTCGGTCTGCTCGGCGCCAATGCCAAAGAAAATGGTGTCTTGCTCGGTGAAGGGAACACCAAAGCGCACCGACACACCAGGCGTGATAAGACGGTAGTCGCCGCCCTGCTCGGTGAACGGCGTGGTCGTGCGGTAGTACAGGTCAAACGTCCGCGAAATGCCGTCGGGGGTGAAATACGGGTTGGTCGTGCTGAGCACGAACTGGCGGTTGAACTTGCTGGTATTCAGATCCAGACCCAGGTAGTTGCCTGAGCCGAACACGTTTTCCTGCTTGATACCGGCGATCAGCGAGAGTCCGTCGGCCTGTCCATAGCCGGCGCCCAGGGTCAGGTTGCCCGTGGGCTTCTCGGCCACCGAAAGCATGAGATCCACCTGATCGGGCGAGCCAGGCACGGGCTGGGTTTCCACGCCCACCTGGGTAAAGAAGCCCAGGCGGTCCACCCGGTCGCGGGAGAGGCGGATGCGGTCGCTGTCGTACCAGGCCGATTCCAGCTGGCGGAACTCGCGACGAATCACCTCGTCGCGGGTGCGGTCGTTGCCCTCGATGTTGATGCGACGCACATACACGCGGCGGGACGGCTGGGCGCGCAACACGAACGCCACACGGTTGTTCACACGGTCGATCTCGGGCACCGCTTCCACCTGAGCGAACGCGTAGCCAAACGAACCAAAGTAATCGGTGAACGCCTTCACCGTGTTGGACACATCTTCCGCGTTGTAAGCCTCACCGGCGCGCAAGGCCACCAGGGACTGAAACTCGGCCTCCTTGCCCAAGTAGTCGCCCTGCAGTGCCACCGACGACACCACGAAGCGGTTGCCTTCGACGATGTTGATGGTGATCGTCATGTCTTCCTTGCCCGGATCGATCGCCACCTGCGTGGAGTCGATGCGGAACTCCAGGAAGCCACGGGTGAGGTAGTAAGACCGCAGACTTTCAAGGTCGGCGTTGAGTTTGGCGCGCGAGTAGCGGTCGGACTTGGTGTACCAGGTCAGCCATCCGCCGTCGCTCAGATCAAAGAGGCCGCGCAACGTGGACTCGGAAAACGCCTGATTCCCAACGATACGAATGTCTTTGATTTTCGCCACGTCGCCCTCGGTGACGCTGAAATTCAGACTGACCCGGTTGCGATCAGCCGGCGTGACGGTGGTCACCACCTGCGCGGCATACATGCTGCGGTTGATGTACTGGCGCTTGAGTTCCTGCTCGGCCCGATCGGCCAGCGCTTTGTCGAACGGCCGCCCTTCGGTCAGGCCGATATCGCGCAGCGACTTCTTCAGTACCTCGGCATCGAATTCCTTGATGCCGGAGAAGCTCACGTCGGCAACCGAGGGGCGCTCTTCCACGATCACCACCAGCACATCGCCATTGACCTGCAAGCGCACATCGCTGAACAAACCAAGGCCGAACAACGAGCGGATGGCGGTCGAGCCCTTGTCGTCGTTGTACTGATCGCCAATGCGAAATGGCAGCGAGGCAAACACGGTGCCAGGCTCGATGCGCTGCAGACCCTCAATGCGAATGTCGCGCACTGTGAATGGGTCCACCGCCCAGGCAGGCAAGGCCGCGAGCAGAGAAGACGCGAGCACCGACCAGGTCAGGCCACGCAGACCCATCGTGATTTTTTTCATGAGAAGGAAATGTTCAGCCCAACAGGCGGGCCACATCGTTGAACAAGGCGACGGCCATGAGCGCCACCAGGAGGGCGACACCACCGCGCTGCAGGCGCTCCATCCAAGCATCACTCACACTGCGCCCGGTCACACCCTCCCAAAGATAATACATCAGGTGCCCCCCATCAAGGACCGGCAACGGCAGCAGGTTCAGCACCCCCAGACTCACACTGATCAGGGCCAAAAACAGCAGGTAAGAGGTAATCCCCAGGCTGGCCGATTTGCCCGCATAGTCGGCAATGGTGATGGGCCCGCTGAGGTTTTTGAGCGAGGCCTCGCCGATCACCATGCGCCCCATCATCTTGAGGGTGAGCCAGGAAACCTCCACCGTGCGCACGGCACCTTGCCACAGGCCGTCCAGCGGCCCAAAGCGCACCGTCATCATCTCAGGCGCAGCACCAATGTAAGCGCCGACACGGCCGACCCAAGCCCCGTCTTGCTGCTCTGGCGCGGGCTTGACCACAATGGCCACCGCCTGCTCACCGCGGCGAACTTCCCAGCGCTGCTCGACCGCCTGCCCCGACGGCCCAACGCCAGCCCGGATCAGGGCACGCAAACGCTGGCCGTCGCCCACCGGCTGCCCGTCGACCTTGAGCACCCGGTCGCCTTCGCGCAAGCCCGCCGCTGAGGCTGCACCCCCAGCCATCACATTGCCCACCACCGGCTCGCTCCAGGGCCCAACGATGCCAATGCGCTGAAACAAACTCGCGTCGGCCTCGCGCACATCGAGTTCCGTCAACGGCAAGTTCACAGCACGTGCACTGCCGCCCTCGGTGTCCGACACCCAGAGCGTGAGGTCTTCGCTGGACAGGGCGGCCTGGGTAAGCCGCCAGCGCAGATCGTCGAACGAACTCACGTCGCTTGGCGTCTCGTCAGGCCGCGCCATCTGCAACACCCACTCACCACCACGAAGACCTGCACGATCGGCCAGCGAGGACGCCACCGGTGAGCCCAGCACCGGCTTGGGCTCTTCGACGCCAGTCCAGTTGACCACCGCGTACAGCAGGACGGCCAGCAGCAGATTGGCCAGCGGGCCCGCCGCCACGATGGCAGCGCGCGAGCGCAGTGGCTGCGTGTTGAAAGCCAGGTGACGCTCGGCGGGGTCCACCGGCGCCTCGCGCTCGTCCAGCATGCGCACATAGCCGCCGAGCGGCAGCATGCCGAGCACAAACTCGGTGGGGCTGTCCTTGCGGCGCCACGTCAGCAGCGGTTTGCCGAAACCCACCGAAAAGCGCAGCACCTTCACACCGCAGGCCACGGCCACGCGGTAGTGCCCATACTCATGCACCGCAATGAGCAGTCCGAGCGCTACAACAAAGGCAACCAGTGTGAACATGGGGTGGTTTGGGACAAGTAAACAAAAAATCAGGCTGCGAAGCGCAGAACCAGCTCACGCGCCAGCGCACGCGCTTCCCCGTCAATCGCCAGCAGGTCGTTCAACGACTGCGGCTTGGAGGGCAACAAGGCAGACAAAGTTGCATGGTTGACCGCGTGAATGCGGTCAAAGCGCAAACCCTGCGCCAGGAAGGCGGCCACCGCCACCTCGTTTGCCGCATTGAGCACGGCGGTGGTGCCGCTTGGGCCTGCCAGCGCCTCCCAGGCCAGGCCCAGACCTGGGAAGCGCCCGGGGTCAGGTGCCTCAAACGTCAGGGCGCCAATCGTGCTGAAGTCCAGCGCCGCCGCACCGGAGGCCATGCGCTCCGGCCAAGACAGCCCGTAGGCAATGGGCACACGCATGTCTGCCGTGCCCAGTTGCGCCACCACCGAGCGGTCGTGGTACTGCACCATGGAATGAATGACGCTTTGCGGGTGGATCACCACCTCGATCTGCGCTGGCGCCACGGCGAACAGGTAATGCGCTTCAATCACCTCCAGCGCCTTGTTCATCATGGTGGCCGAGTCGACCGATATCTTGCGACCCATGACCCAGTTGGGATGTGCACAGGCCTGATCTGGCGTGACATCGCCCAAGGTGGCGGGATCGCGGCTGCGAAACGGCCCTCCCGAGGCGGTGAGCACAATCTTTTCCACTTGGCGCGACCAGGTCGAGGAATCGGCAGGCAGCGACTGAAAAATCGCCGAGTGCTCGCTGTCGATCGGCAGCAAGGTGGCGCCACCCTGGCGCACCGCGTCCATGAACAGGTCGCCGCCCACCACCAGCGACTCCTTGTTCGCCAGCAGCAGCTTCTTCCCCGCGCGTGCGGCCGCCAGCGCCGGCGCCAAACCGGCTGCACCCACGATGGCCGCCATCACCGTCTGCACCTCAGGCGCAGCGCTGACCTCACACAAAGCCTGAGGACCAGACAGAACCTCCACGGGCAGCGCCAACTCGCGAAGACGCGACCGCAATTCAGCGGCATGCGGCTCACTGACCATCACCGCATAACGCGGCAAAAATCGCTGGCATTGGGCCAACAGGGCATCCACCTGCGTGGCGGCGGTGAGAGCAAAGGCCTGGAAGCGCTCCGGGTGCCGCGACATGACATCCAGGGTGTTACTGCCCACCGAGCCGGTAGAGCCCAAAACCGTGACGCGCTGCAATAGAGACATGGATTCAAAAAGTGACAAGCATCATGGACAACGGCAGCACGGGCAGCAAGGCATCGACACGGTCGAGCACTCCACCATGCCCCGGCAACAACCGGCTGGAATCTTTGGCCCCTGCGCTGCGCTTCACCAAAGACTCGACCAGATCGCCCGCCACACTCATCGCGATGAGAAACGACAGGCTGACCAGCGCGAGCACCGGGCCCAACGACCAGAGCCTGGCGTAAAGGCTGCCACCACCACCCAACCCACGGGCGTCGGCCACCAGCCATACGCCTGCAAGAAGCAGCACGCCAAGCGCACCACTGATCGCGCCCTCCCAGGTCTTGCCCGGGCTCACGGCGGGAGCCAACTTGCGGCGCCCGAACGTCTTGCCCCCGAAATAGGCGGCCACGTCGGCCATCCAGACCAGGGTAAGCACAGACAGCAAAAACTCCAGCCCGATCTGGCGCGCCTGCACCAGGGCCAGCCACGCGCAGGCGATCAGCGTCAGCCCGACCACCAGACGCAGCGCCGCAGGCCAGGCAACCCAGGCCGCCACACCGCGCGAGAGCATCGCCACCACCAGCAACACCCAGACGGGCGCCAGCGCAAGCCAAAGCACACGCCAGCCGTGTGCCAGCCCGCCAGCCGACCAGAAAACCAGCAGAAGCACGCCCAGCCCGACGCCGATCAGCGCAGCAGTCACTGGGCGGCAGCCGTTCAGCCGAGACCACTCCCAACAAGCCGCCATGATCAGCAACAGCGAGAGCGCGCCGAAGGGCTCGATGCGCGGATAAAACAGCGCGGGCAGCACCACGGCCAGCATAAGCAGGGCCGTGATGAGCCGCTGCTTAAGCATAGTGTTGCCCTGCTGCCGGCCTGATCTGTTCACCGGTCTGACCAAAACGCCGCTCGCGCTCGGCAAAAGCAGCGAGGGCTCTGTCCAGCTCCTCGGCATCGAAGTCGGGCCACAGGCACGGCGAGAACACCAGCTCGGTGTAGGCCGACTGCCACAGCAGGAAGTTGCTGATGCGCATCTCGCCACCGGTGCGGATCATCAGATCGGGATCACCCACATGGGCCAGCGAGGTGGCTTCGCTCAGGCTCTTCTCGGTGATCTCTCGCCCCTCGGCCGCCAGCCGCCGCGCCGCCTGCGCAATGTCCCAGCGGCCGCCGTAGTTGAAGCAGACGTTGAGCACCAGCCGATGGTTGTTCTCGGTACCCGACTCGGCCGCCGCCAGACCCTGCACCACCCGCTCCGACAGGCCGCGGCGGTCACCGGGGAAGTGCAGCCGCACACCGGCCTCGGCCAATTTGTCCACCTCGTGCCTCAACACAAACGCCAGCAAGTCAAGCAGGCCCGCCACCTCAGCCTGTGGACGGCTCCAGTTCTCGGACGAAAACGCGAACACGGTGAGCACCTTGACCCCGCGCTCGATGCACGCCTTGACCACGCGGCGCAGCGCCTCCACGCCCTGCTTGTGTCCAGCCACCCTGGGCAGGTGCCGCCGATGAGCCCAGCGACCGTTGCCGTCCATGACGATCGCCACGTGACGCGGCACGGGAGACGAGCCAGTTTCGGGCAGGGATGGAAGCGGGTTCATCGTGACCAAGTGGGGCAGGCAGCGGGAAGCAAAAGCGCCTCACACCTCCATGATGTCCTGTTCCTTGGCGGCCACCAGCCGGTCCACCTCATTGATCACGCGATCGGTCAGCTTTTGCACGTCGTCGTGCGCGCGGCGCTCATCGTCTTCGGATGCCAGCTTGTCCTTGACCAGCTTCTTCACCGCTTCGTTGGCGTCGCGACGCAAGTTGCGAATGGCAATCTTGGCCGACTCGCCCTCGTTGCGCACCACCTTGGTGAGCTCCTTGCGGCGCTCCTCGGTCATGGCCGGCATCGGCACGCGAATGAGATCGCCCTGGCTTGACGGGTTCAGGCCGAGATCCGACTCGCGAATCGCCTTCTCGATTTTCGCGCCCATGCCCTTCTCCCAGGGTGCAACGCCGATCGTGCGCGCATCCAGCAACGAGAGGTTCGCCACCTGCGACAAGGGCAGCATGGAGCCGTAGTAATCCACATGCACCGTGTCCAGCAACTGGGGGTTGGCGCGACCGGTGCGAATCCTGGTCAGACCTTGCTTGAACGACTCCACCGACTGGTGCATCTTGTGCTCGGTGGTTTGTCGAATCTCGGGAATGCTCATGAAAACTCCTCAGAAATGGCAATCTGCCCCGGCCCTTGGCCAGACAGCGGGCCTACTCAAACGTGCACCAGCGTGCCCTCGTCCTCACCCAGCACCACCCTGCGCAGGGCGCCCGGCTTGAAGATCGAAAACACCTTGACTGGCAACCGCTGATCCCGGCACAGCGCGAACGCGGTGGCGTCCATCACCTGCAGGTTGCGGGCAATGGCCTCGTCGAAAGAAATGCTGGTGTAGCGCGTGGCCGACGGGTCCTTGTTCGGATCGGCGGAGTAAACGCCATCGACCTTGGTGGCCTTCAGCACAATCTCGGCGCCGATCTCGGCACCGCGCAACGCCGCCGCCGTGTCGGTGGTGAAAAAAGGATTCCCGGTGCCGGCCGCGAACACCACCACCTTGCCCTCTTCCAGGTACTGCAGGGCCTTGGGCCGCACATACGGCTCGACCACCTGTTCAATGGCGATCGCCGACATCACCCGCGCGATCAGACCGGCCTTGTCCATCGTGTCAGCCAGCGCCAGCGAATTCATCACCGTGGCGAGCATGCCCATGTAATCGGCGGTGGCACGGTCCATGCCGACCGAACCGCCCGCGACGCCGCGAAAAATGTTGCCGCCGCCGATGACGATCGCAACCTCGACCCCCAGCCGCGTGACGTCAGCGATTTCCTCAACCATGCGAACGATGGTTGCCCGGTTGATGCCAAACGCATCGTCGCCCATGAGGGCTTCGCCCGACAGTTTCAGCAGAATCCGCTTGTAGGCAGGCATAAACAACTTTCAGGATTTCCAGGTGACAAGCTCGCAACCCTCAGAGTGTAGCGAGGCGGCCCAAGCCGGGCCAGGCTCGGCGCCTTGGCTAGACAGGCCGCCAAAGGCGACCCGCAGACGCTCAGGCGCCCTTGGCTGCTGCGACCTGCGCGGCCACCTCGGCGGCAAAGTCGTCCACTTTCTTCTCAATGCCTTCGCCCACCACGTACAGGGTGAAGCCCTTGACGGTGGTACCTGCGGCCTTGAGCATCTGCTCCACAGTCAGCTTGTCGTTTTTGACGAACGTCTGGTTGAACAGTGACACCTCCTTGAGGTATTTCTGCACCGAACCTTCAATCATCTTGGCAGCGATGTCGGCTGGCTTGCCCGACTCGGCTGCCTTGGCGGTGGCGACCGAGCGCTCCTTCTCGATCAGCTCGGCAGGCACGTCGGCGCTGGTCAGGGCCACGGGCTTCATGGCTGCGATGTGCATCGCGGTGTCTTTCGCAGCAACCTCGTCGCCTTCAAACTCCACCACCACACCAATTCGGGTGCCGTGCAGGTAGCTGGCAAGCTGCCCGCCATTGCTGTAGCGCTTGAAACGGCGAAAGCTCATGTTCTCGCCGATCTTGCCAATCAAACCGGTACGCACATCTTCCAGAGATGGGCCAAAGCCGTCCTGACTGTAGGGCAGCGCACCCAGCGCAGCCACGTCGGCAGGGTTGTGCTCGGCCACCAGGGACGCTGCGGCGTTGGCCAGCGCCAGGAAACTGTCGTTCTTGGTCACGAAGTCGGTTTCGCAGTTGACTTCGATCAGGGCGCCGGTGTTGCCGGCGATCGCGCTGGCGACCACACCTTCGGCCGTCACGCGGCCTGCGGCCTTGCCGGCCTTGGTGCCCAGCTTGACGCGGAGCAACTCTTCAGCCTTGACCATGTCGCCTTCGGCTTCGGTCAAGGCTCGCTTGCATTCCATCATGGGCGCATCGGTTTTGGCGCGCAGTTCTGCCACCATGCTTGCGGTAATTGCCATTCGGATTCTCCATGGGCCGCGCTGCCACGATCGGGCAGCGGGCGGTTATTTGACGGATGGGATGGTGAAAAGGGGCCACACGAGCCCCTGTTTCAGGCGGCGCCTGGGCTTAGGCGGACGCGCCTTCCTTGACTTCGACGAATTCATCGGAGCCCTCGGCGGCAACCGACTTCACCACCTCGTTCACAGCGTTGTTGCGGCCTTCAAGCACCGCATCGGCGATGCCGCGGGCGTAGAGTGCGACAGCGCGAGCCGAGTCGTCGTTGCCAGGGATCACGTAATCGATGCCCACCGGCGAGTGGTTGGTATCCACCACACCCACCAGCGGAATACCCAGCTTCTGAGCTTCCAGCACAGCGATCTTGTGGAAACCGACGTCGATCACAAAAATGGCATCGGGCAGAGCAGTCATGTCCTGAATGCCGCCAATGTCTTTTTCCAGCTTCTCCATCTCGCGAGCAAACATCAGCTGCTCTTTCTTGCTCATCGTATCCAGGCCAGCTTCTTGCTGTGCCTGCATGTCTTTGAGGCGCTTGATGGAGGTCTTGACCGTCTTGAAGTTGGTCAGCATGCCGCCGAGCCAGCGCTGGTCAACAAAAGGCACGCCAGCGCGACGCGCTTCCTGGGCCACGATGTCGCGGGACTGGCGCTTGGTGCCGACCATCAGGATCGTGCCGCGGTTGGCAGACAGCTGGCGAACAAACTTTGCTGCGTCTTCAAACAACGGCAGCGTCTTCTCGAGGTTGACGATGTGGATCTTGTTGCGATGCCCGAAGATGTACGGAGCCATCTTGGGGTTCCAGAAGCGGGTTTGGTGACCAAAGTGGACACCGGCTTCCAGCATTTCGCGCATGGAGATAGACATGAAAATAGCTTTCCAAAGGTTGCTTCTAAAATCCGGCCCCGATCGCGACAACAGCAGGCCTGATGGCCCCAGCGGCTGCCGCAACACCCGGATGGGCCGGTTTGCGATTGACTTTGACAAGACACTGGCACAAAAAAACGCCAGCGAACTGCAAAGCCATTCAAGTATAGCAGTGGCGCTCGGGATCCATGCCCTGCAGCTGCAGCCTCTGCCGTCAGACCGAAGAGGCCCGGCCTGCGAGCTGACCGCAACCAGTCTTGACGCCGAACCAGCCCCCACGCAGGATGAAGGCTTGGTCGCGCGCCTTTGCGCACGCGACAGGAGAAAACCCATGGTCATGTCAACCGCCACCAAGAACGCCGACCAGAGAGCGCTCGAGGTCGACCACGCTTGGAGCATGCCGCCGTTAGCGACCCGTTCAAAAGGGGCGGCTGCAGGTCACGAAAGTGACGCGATCCGAAGCCGGATCCGCGGCCAGCTCAGTCGATGCCCCCAGCCCATCGAAGCCGGCAGGCCCCTGCCGCGCCATCTGCACAGGTTTGGCGGCGTGCAACGCTCCCCCAGGGCCTGAGGCAGGTATGGCATTGCGACGGATCGGCGTCCACAGCCGCGAGGCGCTCCTTAGCGTGTCGGCCACCCGCGCGGTCGAGGCGATGGCGGCGGCTGCGCTGCCGCCGCACACACTGATGGCCCGAGCCGGGTTGGCGACCGCGCGGCTGGCCCAGGCCTTGGCTCCGCATGCGAGATGCATCTGGATCGCTTGCGGTCCAGGCAACAACGGGGGAGACGGACTGGTCGCAGCGCGCCTGCTCCACGAATGGGCGCAGGCCGCGGGCGGCCATCGGGAGGTGGTGGTGACCCTGCACGCGGGCACCACAACGCCGCCCGACGCGGCGCAGGCACTCGCCGAAGCCCGCTCAGCGGGCGTGCGGTTCAGCGCAAGCCCGCCCACAGCGTGGGATCTTGGCATTGATGCGCTGCTCGGTATTGGCGTCACCCGGGCGCCCAGCGGCCAGCTGGCCGATTGGCTCGGCCTGCTGCACCGATCTGCTGCGCCTTGTCTTTGCGTCGATGTGCCTTCCGGGCTGGACGCCGACACCGGCCACACCCATGAGCTGTTGAACGACTCAGTGCCTGCGCAGCCGGGCGCGCCGCGCCACACCCTGTCACTGCTTTGCCTGAAGCCGGGCCTGCTGACAGCCCACGGCCGCGATCAGGCCGGTGAGATCTGGCTAGACGATTTGCAGTGCCCGGTCGTGACGGAAGCGCTCAGATCCAGGGCGCCGGTGACGGCTTGGCTGGCGGGGCGTGTCGAACCGCCCCGGATTCAGGCTTCGCGCCCGCACGCCAGCCACAAGGGCACGCGCGCCGACGTGGTGGTCCTCGGTGGCCAGGACATCACCTTCAATGGCGCCGGGATGACCGGCGCCGCCGTGCTCGCGGCGCGATCCGCCCTGCACGGCGGTGCAGGCCGGGTGCTGCTGGGTTTGCTGGCAGATGGGCACACAGACCTGCGCTGGGACCCGCAGGCGCCGGAGTTGATGTTGCGGCGGGTCGACCTGCTGCTGCAGCGCGAGACGCTTGAACGATCGGTGGTGGTGTGCGGCTGCGGCGGTGGTGAAGCGGTGGCTGCGGTGCTGCCCGCGGTGATGGCGGGCGCTTGGCGGCTGGTGCTGGATGCCGACGCGCTCAACGCCATTGCCCGGGATACCGGGTTACAGACCCAGCTGCGCCAGCGCAGCGGGTTCACCGTGATCACACCCCATCCGCTGGAGGCCGCGCGCTTGCTCGGGATCACCACCCCCGAGGTGATGCGCGAACGGCTTCAAGCCAGTCAACAGCTGGCCACTGGCTACGGCGTGGTGTGTGTGCTGAAAGGTTCGGGCACCGTGATCGCTGCGCCCGGCGCAACGCCACAGATCAACCCCACCGGCAACGCCGCACTCGCCACCGCTGGCACAGGCGATGTGCTGGCCGGCATGGTGGGCGCTGCGCTCACCGACCCGCAGCACGGCACGTCAGACAAGCTGCTGGATCAGGTGGCCTCCGCGGTGTTTCAACACGGCTGGCTGGCCGACGAGTGGGTGCGAACCACCAACGAGGCCTTGAGTGCCGGCCGGCTGGCGTCAAGGGTGCATCCGCTGGTGTGACGGACCTCTGCCAGCAACCACCCAAAACGGCGCGCCGCAGATTCAACCCAGCAGCATCAGCGCCACCTGCAGCAAGATGATCAGCACCAGCACCGACAGGTCGACACCACCCACGGTGGGCACGATGCGGCGCAGCGGCCGCAGAACGGGCGCACACAGGCGGTCCAGAGTCCCCACCACGGGCGAGTGTGGCTGCACCCAGGACAACACGGCATACGCCAGCAACAGCACCATCAGCCCCTGAAACACCGTGCGCAGCAGCAGCTTGATGGCCAGGGTGGGGATGGCAAGCATCATGGCGGCCGAAGAGGCCGACACGCTAGAAAACGCGTTGACCAGCGTGAGCCAAAGCCCGCCATACGCGATTGCCAGCAACAGGGCGGCCATCAGGCTGCCCCAATCGACCCGGCTCTGCGCCAGACTGCGCGGCAGCACGCGGCGCACCGGCCTGACCACCCAGTCGGTCATGGCGATTACGAAGCGACCCGGCTGGGCCGACATCTGAATGCGCAGGTGGTTCATCCAAGCACGCAACAAGGCCGAGGCGACCAGAAAGAAAAACACCGTATCCAGCAGAAACAACACAACGCGCATAACACCCACCCCAAACAACAAGCCGATTCGCCGCGAGCTCGAACACGCCGCCGTCAGCGGCGACCCTTGCCCGATTTTCCTGCCTTGCCAGGGCCACCACTGCGCGGTGCACCGCGCTCGCCACTCGGGCCCGCGGCTTTCCGGTCGGACCGCTTGGCAGCAGTGCCCGCCTTGCCCTTGGTAGCGGTTCGGGCCGTTGTCGCGCCGTCGTCCGACTTCGCACGACGCGGTCTGGGCGCGGCCGAATCGTCTGCATCGGCACCCGACTTGTCGCGCATGGCCCGCTGTGTCAGATCTTCGCCCTCGGTCACCAGGCGGAAGTCGATTCGGCGACCATCGAGATCCACGCGGCTCACCTGCACCTGCACCCGGCTGCCCAGCGCATAGCGAATGCCGGTGCGCTCTCCGCGCAGCTCCTGGCGCGCCTCGTCAAAACGGAAATACTCACCGCCCAGCTCGGTGATGTGCACCAGGCCCTCGACATACATGCTGTCGAGCGTGACGAACAGGCCAAAACTCGTCACCGAACTCACCACACCGCTGAACTCCTCGCCCAGGTGCTCGCGCATGTACTTGCATTTGAGCCAGGCTTCCACGTCGCGGCTGGCCTCGTCGGCCCGGCGCTCGTTGGCACTGCAATGCAGTCCCGCAGCCTGCCAGGCCAGCGTGTCGGCCGACATCTTTTTCACCGGCTGCCCCGTGGGCACCTTGACGCGGCTGGCCAGGCGCTTGCTGAGCTTGGCATGGGCCTCACCCGGCGTGGGCAGTTCCGGCAACTGGTAGCGCTTGCCCGCCAGAATGGCCTTGATCACGCGGTGCACCAGCAGATCGGGGTAGCGGCGAATCGGGCTGGTGAAGTGGGTGTAGGCCTCGAAGGCCAGGCCAAAG
Organism: Hydrogenophaga sp.; assembly: GCA_020047875.1. Lineage (GTDB taxonomy): Bacteria > Pseudomonadota > Gammaproteobacteria > Burkholderiales > Burkholderiaceae_C > Hydrogenophaga. The sequence continues at coordinate 3,150 of JAIFNE010000187.1, read as the reverse complement.
TGGCCCTCGTTGTTCGGCGTGTAGATCGCCTGCGACATCGAGCGCAGCAACATGCTGTGGATCTGCTGCGACTCCGGGCGCTCCTTGGTGGCCTCGGCAATGCGCTGAAACTCCGACGGTTGCGGGTTTTCGCTGATGGTCTGCACCACGCCCATGGCCTTGAGGTAGTTGCGCAGAATGTCCTGCTTCTCCGGCGTCGGCCCCTCGTGTACCCGAAACAGCCCGGTGTGCTTTCCCTGGCCAATGAAGTCGGCCGAACACACGTTGGCCGCCAGCATCGCTTCCTCAATCAGCTTGTGCGCATCGTTGCGGGTGCGTGGAATGATTTTTTCGATCCGACCCGACTCGTCGCACACGATCTGCGTCTCCACCGTCTCGAAGTCCACCGCACCACGGGCGTTGCGCGCAGCCAGCAGCGCGCGATACACATCGTGCAGATTGAGCAGATAAGGCAGAACCGCCTTGCGCTGGGTGGCTTCGGGCCCGCGGGTGTTTTGCAGCGCCGCGGCCACCTCGGTGTAGGTCAGCCGCGCATGGCTGAACATGACCGCCGGGTAGAACTGATAGGCGTGCACTTCGCCCTTGGCGTTGACCAGCATGTCGCACACCATGCACAAGCGCTCCACCCCAGGATTCAGCGAGCACAGGCCGTTCGACAGCTTCTCCGGCAGCATCGGGATGACGCGCCGCGGGAAGTAGACCGAGGTAGCTCGGTCGTAAGCGTCCACATCGATCGGCGATCCGGTTTCAACATAGTGACTCACATCGGCAATCGCCACCAGCAAACGCCAGCCCTTGCCGCGGCCCACCTTGGCCGGTTCGCAATACACCGCATCGTCAAAATCGCGCGCATCCTCGCCGTCGATGGTGACAAGCGGCACATCGCGCAAGTCCACGCGTTGCCGGTGGTCGCCAGCCAGCACATGATCCGGCAGGCTGCGGGCCTGGGCCAAAGCTGGCTCGGAGAACTCGTGGGGCACTGCGTACTTGCGCACCGCAATTTCGATCTCCATGCCCGGGTCGTCGATCTCGCCCAGCACCTCTTTCACGCGGCCCACGGGCTGGCCGTACAAGGCTGGCGGCTCGGTGAGCTCAACCACCACCACCTGCCCTGCCTTGGCCGAGCCGGTCGCCGCCTTGGGAATCAGCACGTCCTGACCGTACCGCTTGTCCTCCGGCGCCACCAACCAGATGCCACCCTCCAGCAGCAAGCGGCCGATGATGGGCGTGTTCGCACGCTCCACGATCTCGGTCACGCGGCCTTCCGGCCGACCCTTGCGGTCCAGGCGCACGATCCGCGCCTTCACCCGATCCTTGTGCAAGACCGCGCGCATCTCGTTGGATGGCAGGTAGATGTCGGGCTGCCCGTCGTCGCGGATCACAAATCCGTGGCCATCGCGATGGCCAGAAACAACACCTTCAAATTCGGCCAACAGGCTGTTTTTTTCGTTCACAATTTTTCTGCTAGAATTTCGGTTTTCCTGAAATGCCCAGGTGGCGGAATTGGTAGACGCACTAGTTTCAGGTACTAGCGCTTAACGGCGTGGAGGTTCGAGTCCTCTCCTGGGCACCACGATCATAAGGGCTTGCAAACGTGATGTTTGCAAGCCCTTTTTTCATGGGTTCGGCGAAACAAACACCGCCGCCAATTACCCGATGAACGCGCAAAACCCGCGAACGGGTTGAGCGACTTGGACTCTGCGCAAGGCGGAAGCGTGACCGAGCAAGCCGCTCGTTACTCAAAACGGTACCGCCAGCAGGTCGTGCCCTTCAGCGGCAACGACACGCGCCTTGGTGAACTCACCCACCTTGAGCGTCTTGCTGATTTTTTCGGGTGGCAACAGGCGCACCAAACCATCGATCTCTGGCGCGTCGGCGTAGCTGCGGCCCACACCGCCCTTCTTGCCCAGACCGGGCGCTGAATCCACCAACACCTGCATGGTGGCACCGATGCGCTGGCGCAGCTTCTCGCTCGACACCCGCTCGGCCACCGCCATGAAGCGCGCCCGGCGCTCCTCGCGCAGCTCGGCCGGCACCGGATTGGCCAGACCGTTGGCCGCCGCACCCTGCACCGGGGAATAGGCAAAGCAGCCGGCGCGATCGATCTGCGCTTCCTGCACAAAATCCAGCAGATGCTGGAATTCAGACTCGGTTTCGCCGGGAAACCCCGCAATAAAGGTGCTGCGCACCACGATCTCCGGGCACATCTCCCGCCAGCGCGCGATGCGCTCCAGATTCTTCTCGCCACTCGCCGGCCGCTTCATGCGCCTGAGCACATCGGGGTGGCTGTGTTGCAGCGGCACATCGAGGTAGGGCAGGCACAGCCCGTCAACCATCAAAGGGATGATGTCGTCCACATGCGGGTAGGGATAGACGTAGTGCAAGCGCACCCAGGCGCCAAACCCCTTGGCCAGCTCGCCGAGCGCGCGCACCAGATCAAACATTCGGGTCTTGACCGGCTTGCCATCCCAAAAGCCCACCCGATACTGCATGTCGACCCCGTAAGCCGAAGTGTCCTGGCTCACCACCAGCAACTCCTTCACGCCCGCCTCGAACAGCTTGCGCGCCTCGGTCAGCACATCCCCGATCGGCCTGCTCACCAGATCGCCACGCATCGACGGGATGATGCAGAAGGTGCAACGGTGGTTGCAGCCCTCGCTGATCTTCAGGTAAGCGTAGTGGCGCGGCGTGAGTTTGATGCCTTGCGCGGGCACCAGGTCAACAAAAGGATCGTGCGGCTTGGGCAGATGCAGGTGCACCGCCTCCATCACCTCGAAGGTGGCATGGGGACCCGTCACGGCCAGCACGCTGGGGTGCATGTTGCGAACCAGATTGCCTCCGCCCTCAGCTTCGCGCGCGCCCAGGCAACCGGTCACGATCACCTTGCCGTTCTCGGCCAGTGCCTCACCAATCGTGTCGAGGCTTTCGCGCACGGCGTCGTCGATGAACCCGCAGGTGTTCACGATCACCAGATCGGCCCCAGCGAAGGTCTTGGCGGTCTGGTAACCCTCTGCGCTGAGTTGGGTCAGGATCAGTTCGGAGTCGGTCAGCGCTTTGGGGCAGCCCAGGCTCACAAAGCCCACTTTGGGTGCACCAGCGCTTGGAGGAATGACAATTTCGTTCATCGCCCAATTGTCTCAGAGCGCCAGA
>JAIFNE010000162.1 GCA_020047875.1 Hydrogenophaga sp. | reverse complement strand
GGCAGATCGGCTCCGGGCTGCTGCTGATCGGTTTTTCGGCGCTGTTCATCGGCGGCCTGGGCGTGTTCAACAGCGTGCAGGCCTACCTGCAGGGCAAGCTGACCTCGCTGGCCACCCTGCGCGCGCTCGGTTTGCGCGACCGCCAGCTCGCCGCCATGGTGCTGCTGCAAATCGTGATGTTGGCGCTGCTGGCCAGCGCGGTGGGTGTGCTGGTGGGCAATGTGCTGGCGCTGGCGGGCGCGCTGGCCACCGCCGAACGCCTGCCGATTGCCCTGTTGCTGGGCGGGCTGGTGTCGTCTTCCCTGGTGGCGCTGGCCTTTGGCGTGCTGACCGCGGTGGCGTTTGCCTTGCCGGCGCTCGGGCGGGCGCTCTCCGTCACCCCGGCCGCGCTGTTTCGCGGCGTGGCGGCCGAGGCGCTGCACACGCCGCGGCGCGCCTGGTGGCTCACCGGCGCGGTGGCTGCGCTGGTGGTGGGCCTGCTGGTGATCACCCTGCCCGACCCGCGCTTTGGCCTGGCGTTTGTGCTGGCCACGGTGTTGCTGCTGGCCTTGCTCGATCTGGTCACGCGCGGCCTGCGCGCGCTGGCGCGGCGCCTGCAGGCAAGCACCCGCTGGACACCGCCGCTGGCGCTGCAGCTGGCGCTGGCCAACCTGCAGCAGCCCGCCTCGCCGCTGCGCCCCGCCCTGCTCTCGCTGGGCTCGGCGCTCACCCTGCTGGTGGCCTGCACCCTGGTGGTGGTCACCCTGCTGCGCACGGTGAACGACACCGTGCCGGCCAACGCGCCAGCCCTGGTGTTTTACGACGTGCAGACCGAACAGATCCCGCTGCTGCGCGACACACTGGCGGCCTCGCCCGGCCCTGCAGCAGGTGCGCACCGCGCCGCTGGTGCTGGGGCGGCTGACGGCGGTGAACGGCCAGGCCCTGCGCGAGAGCGACGACGGCGAGCGCGCGCGCGAAGCCCGCGACGAACACAAGCTCAGCAACCGCGCCGGCAACTTCGACGACGTCATCATCGACCGCGGCGCCTGGTGGCCCGAGAACCACACCGGCGAACCGCTGGTGGCCATGGAAGACCGCGAGGCCGATCAGCTGGGCCTGCAGGTGGGCGACCGGCTGCGCTTCGACATCCTGGGCACGCCGGTGGAGGCCACGCTGAGCGCCATCTACAGCCAGCGCCGCATGCAGTCGCGCCTGTGGCTGGAGGCGATCTTCAGCGACGGTGTGCTCGACCCCTTCATCACCCGCCACGTGGGCGCGGCCTACCTGCCCGCCGGTGAAACACTCGCCGCGCAAGACCGGCTGGCCGCGGCGGCGCCCAACATCGCCACCGTGCGCACCGAGTCGCTGCTGGTTGAGACCCGCGCGCTCATGGCGCGCGCCAGCAGCGGGCTGGCGGTGGTGGCGCTGGTGTGTCTGGCGGCCAGCCTGCTGGTGCTGGGCAGCGTGGTGGCGGCCAGCCGCAGTCGCCAGGTGTTTGACGCCACCGTGATGCACGCGCTGGGCGCACGCCACTCGCTGCTGAAGCGCGTGCTGGTGTGGGAATACGCGCTGCTGGCCGCTGTCACCACGCTGTTTGCCTGCCTGGCCGGCAGTGCGCTGGCCACCGGCTTGCTGCGCTGGCGCCTGGAAATGGACCCGATGGGCCTGTACTGGAGCGGCGCCCTCACCGCGCTGCTGGTGAGCGCCATCAGCCTGGGCCTGGGTGCGCGTTATCTGCTGCGCCAAATGCGACTCAACCCCGCACTGCTGTTGCGCAGTGGGGGTTGATCCGGCCTCTGGCCAGGAAGGCCAGCGTTGCGGACCGTCTGAACCCTTCAGAACTTGGGCTTGGCGCTGGCGTCCACCGCGCTGCAGTTGCCGGCAAATTCACCCGCACCACCCGAGAGGGTGAGCTTGCCGGTCATGCGGTCGATGCGCATCTTGGGCTGGCTGAGGAAGTTGATGTGCACCACCCCGGTGATTTCTCGGTCGTTCATGAACAGGCTTTCGATGGGGTACCAGCCGCCGGTGTCACCGCTCATCAGCGCCGGCACCATGGGCTCGGGAATACGCATGCGGCCGGTGCCCGACGAGATTTCCACCGTGCCGTTGCCGGTGAACGGGCGGCGGGTCTGCGTTTGCACCACGCCCAGCTGGTTGTGGGGGTGGTGGTCCTTGCGGTTGAGTTCGACCTGGTTGACCGTGGTGGTCTGCGTGGCCATCACGGTGCCATTGCCGTCACAGGACAGGGTGAGCGACTGGGCCGAGGCGAGCAAGGGCAGGCACAGTACCAGAGCACAAGAGCCATGTTTGAGGCTGTGTTGGAACATCTTGGTGACTCCTGAGGGGGTTGAAAAAACATCGCAGCCCATGGACAGCTCACGGGCCAGGAACAAAGGTTCAGTCCGGGTACGGCACGCGTTCGGGCAGGCGCCAGAGCATCCACAGGCTCCAGCCACCCATGAGCAAGGCCGTGACGGTGACCGCGAGCGAACCCAGCGGTGACGCGCCGGCTTCGATGAAGCGCGAGCTGTCGATGACCGACCAGTCGTACAGCGCATGGCCCAACATGGGCCAGAGCAGCGAACGGGTGGCCGCAGCAGCCAGCAAAAAGATCGAACCTGCCAGCATGGTGTTGAAGAACTGAAACGCCGCGCCCACCGGCGGGACGCCGCCGATGAGGTTGAGCAGGTGCACGCAGCCAAAGGCGAGCAACGCGGCCAGCCAGCCGCGGCGCCAGCCCCACCAGTGGACAAACGCCGCCAGGGCGATGCCACGGAACAGCCATTCCTCATTCAGGCCCACCAGAACGGTGGTGCGCAGCAGCAGCGCACTGGTGAGCGCGTCTGGCGCGGTGGCGCTGGACGGCAGCTGGGTGCCGGTCCACAGGCGTGCGCCCAGGGCCAGCGCCACCAGCAGCGCCAGCGGTATGACGTACGTCCACCTGTCCGGCATGTGCGGCAGGCGAAGGCCCAGTGGCTGAGCGCGCCAGAACAGCAGCGAGGCCGCCAGCAGCAAGGCGCTGATCTGCAGTTCGGTCCAGAAGTAGCCCACCACGAAGGCCGGGCTGCTGTACGGGTCGCTGGCGCGCATTTCGCCCCATCCGAGCAGCACGAAGGCCAGGGCCAGCACCAGCCAGACGGGCCAGCGCCGGTCCAGCGGGTGCGACCCGGCAGCGCCTGCGAAGCCCGGCGCAGCGTCTCGGGTCACTTGGCGCTCCGCGCCGGGCCGATCTGCTGCAGCATTTCCTGCACCGCGCGTTCGAGCATCGGGTCGCGCCCGGCGGTCACGGACGCGGGATCGGCGTCGACGATCACCTCGGGCACGATTTCCTGGTTCTCGAACCACCGGCCGTCTTCGCCCATGAAGCCCAGTTGCGGCACGCCATACACCAGGCGCCGGTCCAGCTGGTGCTCCCAGATCACGGCGGTGGCGGTGCCGGGCACGCGCTGCCCCACCAGTTTGCCGATCTTCTGGCGCTGGTAGAGCGAGGGGAAGGCCGAGCCATCCGAATAGCTGGCGGCGTTGGCGATCACGATGCTGGGCTTGGTCCAGCGCGTGGTGGGGATGTCGATAAAGCGCACGCCGTCGCGCGACACCAGGGAGGCCAGGCGCTGGCCGGTGAGCAAAGCGGCCAGCTGGTCGTGCAGGTTGCCGCCGCCGTTGTAGCGCACGTCCACCACCACGGCTTCGGCCAGGCGGTGCTGGCCGAACAGGTCGCTGTAGGCCTGCAGGTAGCTGGGCAGGTCCATTGCCGGCAGGTGGATGTAGCCCAGCCGCCCGCCCGAGAGGCGCGCCACCTGTTCGCGACGCTGGTCCACCCAGCGGCGGTAGGCCAGCGCAATCTCCTGGCCCTGGGCGACCGGAATGACCATCTGCTCCACCGGGTTGCCGCCCTGCGCCGGGCGCACGCTCAGCAGCACCGGCTGGCCGGCCTTGCGGTTGAGCCAGCGGTGCACATCCGTCTGCGCGGTGATGGGGTTGCCGTCCACCGCCAGCACCGTGGCACCCGACCGCAGCGCGCTGCCCGGGCGGTCGGCCGGCCCACCGGCCAGCACGTCCACCACCTTCTGGCCTTCGCCGCGCCAGGTCTCGTCAAAGTACACGCCCAGCGACGCCGTGGCGTCAGCGTTGGGCGAGCCACCCATGAAAAAACCGCCCTGGTGGGACGCGTTCAGCTCGCCCACCATTTCGCTGAGGACCTCGGCCAGTTCTTCCCAGTGCCGCACATAGGGCAGAAACTTGCGGTGCGCCTGGCCCACGGCCACCCAGTCGACGCCGTGCAGCTTGGGGTCGTAGAACTTCACCTGGGTCAGGCGCCAGGCGTGGTCGAAGATGGCGGCGATCTCGGCCTGCGCGTCGCGCACCATCTCGGCGTTGAACGGCACCGTGCCCTGCGACTTGCCGCTGGCAATGTCGTAGCGCTCGATGCCCTGTGGCCCGAGCACCACCAGCGTGCTCACCTCGTCGTCGGACTCGATGTCCACCGTGCTGCCGGGCGGACGGGTGAACAGCACCCGCGGGCTGCGCGAGGCGGTGTCGATGGCATAACCCACCACCTGGCCAGTGGGATCGTTGGACACCACCACCAGGGTGCGCTGATCGGGTGTGAGTCGGAAGAACCCCGGCTGCAGGGACAGCGGCGTGAGCCGCACGGTGCGCCGCTCGATGCCATCGGCCGTGGGCAGGGCGGCCGGTGATGCCTTGGCGGGCGCCTTCTGAGCCGTGCTGGCGGTGGCCTGGCGCTCGCGCAGCTGGTCCATGCGCATGCGCTCTTCCGGCGTGGCGCGGAACGCGTCGAAGGCCTCGGCCGTAAGGAAGCCGGCGTACACGTCCATCGCGGCGGCGTTGCTGTCGGCGGAGTGCAGGGCGACGCGGTCGCTCAGCCAGAGCACGGCGCTGCCGTCGGCGCTGACCACGGGGTGCGAATCGGTGAAGCCGCTGCGGCTGATGTTGCGGCGCGGAGCTTGTCCGGTGGCATCGATCAGCTCGATCTCGGCCGTGGTTTCAAAACCGGTGCGCGAGACCAGCCAGCGCCCGTCGGGTGCCCAGGCAAAGTTCAGGTCGTCGTCGGTGTACGAATACACCGACTCCTTGCCCAGCACCTGCACCGAGCGGCGGGTCTGGCGGTCGAACACGCGCAGGTTGGTGCGGTCCTGCCGGTAGGCGATGCGGCTGCCGTCGGGGCTGTAGACGGGCTGGAAGGCGTCGCCCTCGCCACCGATCAGCAGGTTTTCGGTAAAGGGCGCTGCACCGGCAAAACCGGGGTCTTCGGCGCGGCGCAGGCGCGCCTCCATCACCTCCCAGCGGCCATTGCGCTCGCTGGCGTACATCAGGCTGCGGCCGTCGGGTGCATAGCTCAGGTGCCGCTCTTCGGCCGGCGTGTCGGTGATGCGGCGCGTGACACCGCTGAGGGCCGAGACCACAAACACCTCGCCGCGCGCAATGAGCGCGTATTCCGGCGCGGTCGGCGAGACCGCCACTTCGGTGGCCTGCCCGGCGAGGTTCACGTTGCTGGGGCCGGCCATCAGGTTGCCCTGGCGGATCTGCACCGGCACGCGCTGCGGCTGCGTGGCCCCGGCCGGCAGGCGCCAGATTTCACCGTCGAAGCCGTACACCAGCGACCCGTCGCGCGCGCTGCTGAGAAAGCGCACCGGGTGGTCTTTGTGAGAGGTGATCTGCTGCGCGCTGCCGCCTGCCAGCGGCTGGCGCCAGACGTTGAAGCTGCCGCTGCGCTCGCTCAGCCACAGCACCGCGTCCTGCTGCGGCGTCCAGATCGCGTTGCGGTCTTCCCCGCGGAAATCGCTCAGCCGGCGGTGGGTATTGGCCTCGCGGTCGAACAGCCAGACATCGCGCGCCGCCTCCGACACATGGTGCTTGCGCCAATCGTTCTCAGCGGAGCGCCGGTCGGTGTAGAGCAGGCGCTGGCCGTCGGCCGAAGGAGCCACATCGAGCGCCGGGAACGGCAGCACCATCACCGCGCGGCCGCCCTGAGCTGGCACGCTGTAGAGCTGTTCGAACAGGCCGCCCAGGTCCTTGGAACCATCCAGCGCGCTGGCCTTGGCATCGCCCAGGCGGTTGGACGCGAACAGCACTTCTTTGCCGTCGGGGGTGAAGGCCTGCGGCACGTCGTTGGCCGAATGGTGGGTCAGGCGCGTCACCGGGCCGCCTGCTGCAGGCATGACGAACACGTCATCGTTGCCGTGGCGTTTGGAGGCAAAGGCCAGGCGCTGCCCGTCGGGCGACCACACCGGGCGGTGGCTGTAGAACTGGTCGGAGGTGAGCGAACGCGCTTCGCCGCCGGTGGCGGGCATCAGCCAGATCTGGCCGCCGTGGGTGAAGGCGATGCGGCTGCCGTCGGGCGAGACCGACGGCGTGCGCAGCCACAGAGGCCGCTCGGGATCGGGCGATGGCAAGGGCGGCGGCGCAGCCAGCGCGGACGCGGTGCCCAACGCGCAAAGCAGACCAACCAGAATAGACCGCTTGTGCATGAAACCCCCTCGTTTGATGGAATGCCGAAGAATGTTACCGGGAATGCGTTGCTTCACAGCCCTCGACGACCCAGTTCAAGCTTGGATAAGCTCGCCACATTGCCACCAGGGAGTCCCCGTGCATTCACTTCCCCTCCATCCCGACCGCCATCCATCCCGTCGCCAGGGCGTCTTTGGGGAGTGGCTACTGCTGGTCTGGCTGGTCTGGCTGCTGGCCGCCACACCCAGCGCAGGCGCTCAGTCGCTGACAGGCGTAAGCCGCAACAACGACAGCGGCTCACCCACCACAGCCGAAGTGTTCCTGCATAACCGGCCTGTGGCGGTTTTCCGCTCCGACCAACTGGGCGACTCCCCCGCCGAACGCGCCTTACTGGCCCAGCAGGCCATGGCCGAAGCGCTGGCCGCGGGCGGTCCCGGCCTGGTGACACGCAGCGATGCCGTCGACGCCATACGCTTCGAGATCGACGGCCAGCCGGTGTTCTTCCTCACGGGTGGCGATCTGGCCACACCCGGCGAGCCGGGCGTGCTGTCGGCCGCGGCACACCAGGTACAACGACGCCTGCAACTGGCGGTGGCCGAACACCGCGAAATGCGCGACCTGCGCCAGATCGGCATCGGTCTGGCCTACACACTGGCCGCCAGCGGCGTGGCCTGGGTACTGGCATGGCTGTTGTTGCGAGGCCAGCGCTGGCTGCAGGTGCAGCTGCTGGGTGCTCTGCGTGAGCATCAGGGCTTACTGGCCCCGTACCTTCAGCACGCCCGCTCCGGCCTGCGCTGGCTCACCACCGCACTGACCTGGGCGCTGGGCCTGCTGCTGGCTGAGCTGTGGTTGACCTTCGTGCTGCGCCAATTTGCCTACACCCGGCCCTGGGGCGAGCGTTCCACCACCTGGCTGCTGGACGTAGCGGGCAGCTTCATCGGCGGTATCGCCAGCGCCATTCCAGGTCTGGTGGTGGCGGTGATGATCTTCCTGCTGGCCCGCGTGGTTACCCGCGCCAACGCCCTGTTCTTTGAACGCGTGGCCAGCGGTGAAGCAAGCCTGGGCTGGCTCGATGCCGACACCGCCGAACCGACGCGGCGCTTGGTCAATGTGGTGATTTGGTTGTTCGCACTGGCCATGGCCTACCCCTATTTGCCCGGCTCCAACAGCGAGGCTTTCAAAGGCGTGAGCGTGCTGGCTGGCTTGATGCTCTCGCTGGGCGCCTCGGGCGTGGTCGGCCAGGCCATGTCGGGTTTCTCGCTCATGTATTCGCGCTCGCTGCGGGTGGGCGAGTACGTGAAGATCGGCGAGACCGAGGGCACCGTGGTTCAACTGGGTCTTTTCGCCACCCGCATCCACACCGGCATGGGCGAAGAGGTGAGCCTGCCCAATACGGTGATTTTCAGCCAGCCGGTACGCAACTTCTCTCGCCTGGTGCAGGGCGGGCGCTTCGTGCTGCACACGGCGGTGACCATTGGCTACAGCACACCCTGGCGCCAAGTGCATGCGATGCTGCTCGAAGCTGCGCGCCGCACGCCTGGCGTGGCGCAGGACCCAGCACCGACCGTGGTTCAGACCGCGCTGTCGGACTACTACGTGGAATACCGTCTGTGTGCCCAGAGCAACCGTGCTGCCGCCTCGCGCCGGGTGGAAGCCATGAGCGCACTGCACGCCAATGTGCTGGACGTGTTCAACGAAAACGGCGTGCAGATCATGTCGCCGAACTACCGCAGCGACCCGCCCGAGCCACAGGTGGTGTCGCCGCAAGACATCTGGGCAGCGCCCTCACCCAGCGAGCCGCTGAAACCGAACGTTTGAGCCCGCCCGGCCTCGCGTCGGGCCGGGCCGGACCGCCGGCAGCACAAATTCTGGGCTCGGCAATGCCAGCCGAGCGAACCATGCGAATCGCTGCCATTGCGCTTGATGCACAGCGTCGGGCAGGTGAACAGGATGGCACGGATTCACCAAGCCCAGGCTAAGCGGCTGGAGACGAACCACCCAAGACACCAACGCCAACACCTCCCCTGGCACTCACCTGACGCTGCTCGCACAAAATGGTTTGCACCCTGCTCTGCTCCCGCGCAGCGGGAGTCAAGCAGGGTGCATGACCAGCGATGCAGTCGGTCAGACTGCGAAAAGCGCTCAGGAGCCGCTGAACGGCAGCGAGGAGTGGTGCAGCACGATGCGCAGCGCGCCCTTGTCGTCCTTCACGAAGCCCCAGGTCTTGTCCACCGTGGTCACCTTGCCGTCGGCGCCGGTGATCATCACGTTGCCCATGGTGGTGGCCGAGTCGCCAGCGATGAACACCGCCGCGTTGGCCACTTCGCACTTCGACCAGCCGTTGAGCGCAAAGCCTTTGTCTTTCGGGAAGGCGGTGTTGCCACCCACGAAGTAGGCCAGCGCGCCGTCACGGGTGGTGCGGAAGGTCTGGGGTGCCACGGTCAGCGTGGGCTTGAACAGCACCGCGCCCATCTGGTAGCCGTAGGCGGCATCGATCACTTTTTCGGCCAGTGCCTTGGCGGCGGGCTGTCCGCCCGTCTTGTGCGCGGTGCTGATGTCCACCAGCGCCTTGCACCAGGCCTGCTGCATGGCCAGCACTTCGGCTTCAGAGATGCCCTGGTTGACCACGGTGGCCTTGGCCAGCGCCACGGGGCTCAGTGCGACGGCGAACAGGGCGGCGGCGATGCGGGTGGCGTTTTTCATGATGCTTCCTTGTTGGTTGGAGGTTTCAGACATGGCCAGCGGGTTGCTTGTCCATAACCGCTATTGAATGCCCGCCGTTTGAACCTCGGTTGAATCGGCCATGAACCCGCCCTGAACCAAAGATGAACGGCAAATGACAGCCGCGAAACGCCCGCTGCCTGCACCACAATGCCGGCCATGCTGCGCAAACGCCTCACCGTTGCACTCGCCGTGCTCGCCCTGGCCGCCCTGCTCGAAGGGCTGATGGCGCTGTGGGCGCTCAACGTGGCGGCCCAGCACCTGGAGCGCGGGCGGGTGGTGG
>JAIFNE010000159.1 GCA_020047875.1 Hydrogenophaga sp. | reverse complement strand
GGGCGGTTGGTTGCGGCCACCACGATCACACCGGCGTTGGTGTCAAAGCCGTCCATCTCGACCAGCATCTGGTTGAGCGTTTGCTCCCGCTCGTCGTTACCGCCGCCCAGGCCCGCACCACGCTGGCGCCCCACGGCGTCGATTTCGTCGATGAAGATGATGCAGGGCGCGTTCTTCTTGGCGTTGTCGAACATGTCGCGCACCCGGGAAGCAGATGCTAAAGAACGGCACCTTGGCCTCGCCAGCGATGCCTTTGGCGAGAAGCGTCTTACCCGTCCCGGGCGGGCCCACCAGCAACAGGCCGCGTGGAATGCGTCCGCCCAGTTTCTGGAACTTGGCCGGGTCTTTCAGGAAGTCAACCACCTCCTTGACTTCTTCTTTCGCCTCGTCACAGCCGGCCACGTCGGCAAACGTCACGTTGTTGCTGTTTTCGTCGAGCAGGCGCGCCTTGCTCTTGCCGAAGCTGAAGGCGCCACCCTTGCCGCCGCCCTGCATCTGCCGCATGAAATAGATCCAGACGCCAATCAGCAGCAGCATCGGACCCCAGCTCACCAGCAGCGTCATCAGCAGCGAGCCTTCCTCGCGGGGACGCACGTCAAACTTCACGTCGTTGCTGATCAGGTCGCCGACCAGACCGCGATCGAGGTAGGTGGCAGTGGTGCGTATGCGGCGATCGTCCTGGGTGACGGCCAGGATTTCGGTGCCTCCCTGACCTTCCTGAATGGTTGCCGTCTTGATCTGCCCAGACTTCACCTGCTCCAGAAAATCGGAATAAGCCACGCTGCCCGCGCTCGCAGCTGCTCGGCCATCGAACTGCTTGAAGACGGTGAAAAGCACCATGGCGATCACCATCCACACGGCGATTTTCGAGAACCATTGGTTATTCAAGTGAAGCTCCTGACGGATTGATTGACACGGTATGTCATTTGAGTGGCATTCTAGAACTTTCAAGCCCCCTATCCTGGGCTTGTTCGGGTTGTCAATCTCAATCGAGGGAATAGCCTGCGCAAGCGTCAGGCAGTTGCTGCTCGCCGCGGCCGCTCAAGACTGGCTGGGCGCCGCTTTCAGACCCAGCCCGACCAGAAAGGTTTCCGAGGATTTGTCCCGCGATGCCTTGGGTTTCACCGCCTTCACTGTGCGAAACGTCTGGCGAAACAGGGCCACCATCGGGTCGTAGGCGCCGCCGTGGAACAGCTTTACCACCAGCGCGCCGTCTGGCCGCAGGTGCTGCACCGAAAAATCCACCGCCAGCTCCACCAGGTCGGTGATGCGGGCCGAGTCGGCCGAGCTGATGCCGGAGAGGTTGGGCGCCATGTCGGACACCACCACGTCCACCGCTTCAATCCCGCGCTCGCTCAGGGCATTTTCCAGCGCACTGAGTACGCCGGCGTCGCGGAAATCCCCGAGCACAAAGTGCACGCCCTCCACCGGCTCCATGGCCAGCATGTCCAGCGCCAAAATATGCCCATTGAGCGCGCCGACCGCCGCACCCTGGGGACTCAGCCGCCGGCGCACGTACTGGCTCCAGGCGCCCGGCGCCGAGCCCAGATCCACCACGCAATGGCCAGGCCGGATCAGCCCCAGCGTCTCGTCAATTTCCTTGAGTTTGTAGGCCGCCCGGGAGCGGTAGCCGTCACGCGCCGCCTGCTTCACGTAGGGGTCGTTGACGTGCTGGTTGAGCCAGGCCTTGTTGACCTTTTTGCTCTGCGTCTTCACTTTCATGCCCATGGAGGCCTTTCTGCGGTGTCAACGATAATTGTCCCATGCCCCAAATCACCCTCACCCCCGCTCAGCGCAAAGTCCACCGGGCCGACGCGCACCATCTTGATCCGGTTGTCCTTGTCGGGGGCGACGGCCTCACGCCCGCGGTGGTCAAGGAGGTGGACAACGCGCTCAAGGCCCACGGCCTGATCAAGGTCCGTGTATTCAGCGACGACCGCCTGGCACGCGAAGCCATGCTGCAGACCCTGACCGAGCAGCTCAATGCCGCGCCCATCCAGCACATCGGCAAGTTGCTGGTGCTGTGGCGGCCGCAGGTTGAAAAGGTCAAACCGGTTGACGAAGACCGCATGCCCGGCCCGCGCGAGGTCAAAGTGCTCAAGTTCAGCAAGCGCGGCGGGCAGCGGCCCGAGGTCAAGCGGGTGCAGGTGCTGGGCAACCAGCGCCTGACATCGGGCGGCCAGATCAAGCGCGCCAAGGTGCTGAAGAAAAGCATCAAGAAAAGCGCGCCCTGAAGCGCCCGCAATCTGCGCTTGAACCATTGCGCCGCGTACCCATCTGAGCTTGCATCATGACCACCCACGCCTCCCCTGCCGCCAATCCCCTGCTCGACTTCACCGACCTGCCCCGCTTCGACGCCATCCGGCCCGACAGCGTGGGACCCGCCGCCGAGCTGCTGCTGCAAGCCGCCAGCGCGGCGCTGGAGACGGTGACCGCGCCTGAGTTCCCTGCCGACTGGCAGGCGATGGCCCGGGAGCTGGACGTGAGCACCGAGCGGCTCGGTCGCGCCTGGGGCGCCGTCAGCCACCTCAACGCCGTGGCCGACACTCCCGAACTGCGCGCCGCCTACAACGCCGCCCTGCCCCAGGTCACCGAGTTCTGGACCCGGCTCGGTGCCGACGAGCGGCTGTATGCGAAGTACCGCGCCATGGACCCCGCACGCCTCACGCCAGAGCAAGCCCAGGCTCACAAAAACGCGATGCGCGGCTTTCGCCTGGGTGGCGCTGATCTGGTGGGTGAGGCCAAATTGCGCTTTGCCGCGATCCAGGAACGCCAGGCCGAGCTGGCCCAGAAATTCAGCGAGAACGCGCTGGACGCCACCGACGCCTTCAGCCTGATCGCCACCACCGACGAACTCGCCGGCCTGCCAGACGACGTGCTGCAAGCCACCGCCGCCGCGGCCCAGGCCGACGGCCAGACCGGCCACAAACTCACGCTGAAGATGCCCTGCTACCTGCCGGTGATGCAATTCGCTCACAGCAGCAGCCTGCGCCAGCGCCTGTACCGCGCCTACGTCACCCGCGCCAGCGACCAGGCCGAGGGCGAAGGCACGAAGTTCGACAACACCGCCGCCATGAGCGAGTTGCTGGCGCTCAAGCTCGAGGAAGCGCAGCTGCTGGGCTACCGACACTTTGCCGACGTGTCGCTGGTGCCCAAGATGGCCGAATCGCCCGAGCAGGTGATTGCCTTCCTTCGCGACCTGGCTCAGCGCGCCCGGCCCCATGCTGAAAAAGATCTGGCCGATCTTCGCGCCTTCGCCGCCAGCGAACTCGGCCTGACCGACCCGCAGCCCTGGGACTGGACCTACATCGGCGAAAAGCTGAAAGAACAGCGCTACGCCTTCAGCGAGCAGGAGGTCAAACCCTACTTCACCGCGCCCAAGGTGCTGGCTGGCCTGTTTCAGATTGTCGAAACCCTGTTCGAGGTGGCCATTCGCCCCGACACCGCGCCGGTGTGGCATCCCGGCGTGGCGTTCTACCGCATCGAGCGGCACACCGATCAGGGCGCCGAACTCGTGGGCCAGTTTTACCTGGACCCAGGTGCTCGCAACGGCAAGCGCGGCGGCGCCTGGATGGACGACGTGCGCGCCCGCTGGCTGCGCCCCGACACCGGCGCCCTGCAAACACCGGTGGCGCATCTGGTGTGCAACTTCGCCGAGGGCGTCAATGGCAAACCCGCCCTGCTCACCCACGACGACGTCATCACCCTTTTCCATGAGTTTGGCCACGGCCTGCACCACCTGCTGACGCAGGTGAACGAGCACGATGTCTCGGGCATCAGCGGCGTGGAGTGGGATGCGGTAGAGCTGCCCAGCCAGTTCATGGAGAACTTCTGCTGGGAGTGGGATGTGCTTGCCCATGTCGACACCGGTGAACCGCTGCCGCGCGCCCTGTTCGACAAGATGCTCGCCGCCAAGAACTTCCAGAGTGGCTTGCAAACGCTGCGCCAGGTGGAGTTTTCTTTGTTTGACATGCTGCTGCACAGCGAAACCAGCGCGCTGGACGGCGCGGCCATCCTGGCGCTGCAGCAGCGGGTGCGCGACGAGGTGGCGGTGATGCAATCACCCGCCTACAGCCGCAGCGCCAACACCTTCAGCCACATCTTTGCCGGCGGCTACTCGGCGGGCTATTACAGCTACAAATGGGCCGAGGTGTTGTCGGCCGACGCCTACGCCGCCTTCGAAGAGGCCGCCGCCGCCAACGGGCAGAACACGCTGGACGTGGCCACCGGACGGCGTTACCGAACCGCGGTGCTGGAGGCTGGCGGAAGCCGGCCCGCCATGGACTCGTTCAAAGCATTTCGAGGCCGCGAGCCCGACATTGCTGCCCTGCTGCGCCACCAGGGCATGGCCTGAATTTCGGGCTTTGCACTGCATTCCCTCAGCGACTTGCCGATAGGACCTGACATGACCACCGCATCCGCCCCTCACCATTCCTTGCAGCATCGCCGGGCAACTGCCTGGGCCGTGAGCGGCCTCGCGCTGGTTCTGGGTCTGGCGGCAGCCTCCGTCAGCGCACAGGGCGTCTACCGCATGCCGCGTCAGCTATTCGGATCAGCCGCCGCCCGCCGCCAACAGCCAGCCAGTGAATGCCGGCGCGCCCGGCGCGGCAACCGGCGGCGGCGCACAGCTGCCGTTCCAGCTGCGCCAGGTGGTGGCGCGCTTTCCCGTCACGCTCTACACCTCCAAGGAGTGCGCGCCCTGCAACAGCGGGCGCAACCTGCTGAATGCGCGCGGCATTCCCTACACCGAGAAGCTGGTGGATACGCCCGAAGACGGCGAGGCCCTGCGGCGCCTGAGCGGCGAGGCGGCTCTGCCGTTTCTCACCATCGGTGGCCAGCAGATCAAGGGCTACTCTGACACCGAGTGGTCCCAGTTCCTGGACGCAGCCGGTTACCCCAAGACATCGGCGCTGCCTGGCAACTACCGCCGCCCTGCGCCCACACCGCTGGTGGCGGCCAAGCCGGCGCCCACAGCGCCGGTGCCCGGTGCACCCGCTCCCAGCGCAACCCCGACGGCGCAACCCACCCCAGTGCCGGTGGCGCCGCCCGCCAACAACCCGGCAGGCATACGCTTCTGACCCCGGCGGGTCAAGAGTTGGCCCGCGTCAGAAACTGAGGGTTTTCACGCCGCTGGCGGTGCCCAGCAGGCACACACTGGCTTTCTGGTGGGCGAACACCCCCACCGTCACCACGCCGGGCCACTGGTTCACCTCGCTCTCGAACGCCAGCGGCTCGCTGATCTGCAGGCCGGTCACGTCCAGAATGTGCTGACCGTTGTCGGTGACCAGCGGCGCGCCGTCCTTCATGCGCACCTGGGCATGACCGCCCAGCGCTGCGAACTGCCGCACCAGCCGCGCGCTGGCCATCGGGATGATCTCCACCGGCAGAGGGAACGCGCCCAGCGTCTTCACCAGCTTGGATTCGTCGGCGATGCAGACAAAGCGGCCCGACTGCGCAGCCACGATTTTTTCGCGCGTGAGCGCTGCGCCGCCGCCCTTGACCATGAATCCCCGGGCGTCGATCTCGTCGGCGCCATCGATGTAAACCGCGATATCACCCACCGCATTGGCGTCGAACACGGTGATGCCCAGCGCCTTCAGGCGTGCGGTGGAGGCCTCCGAACTGGACACGGCGCCGGGAATCTGGTCTTTGATGCTGGCCAGCGCGTCGATGAACTTGTTCACCGTCGAGCCGGTTCCCACCCCCACGATCTGGCCGGGAATCACATACTGCAGCGCGGCCTGGCCAACCAGGGTCTTGAGTTCGTCTTGGGTCATGGATGAAAAAC
>JAIFNE010000070.1 GCA_020047875.1 Hydrogenophaga sp. | reverse complement strand
GGCACGGTTTGCGGCGCCTCGGCCCAGTGCACCATGGTGGGCCCCTGGTTGCCCCAGACGGCAATCGCCACCGTGTGACCGGTCTGCATCAGCAGGGCTGGCATGCGTTCGCGCGCCAGCCGCACGCCGTCCAGGCGGCTCAGGCTGGCCAGGCCAAGCCGCAGCGCGGCGGGACCGAGGTCGTAGCGGGTGCTCAGCGGGTCTTGCATCACCAGCCCCATGCGCTGGAAGCTCACCAGATAGCGGTGTGCCTTGGCCGCGCTCATGCCGGCGGCGGCAGCCAGGTCGCGCAGCATCAGCGCGCCCGGTGCGTGGGCCAGCGCGTTGAGCAGTTCAAAACCCACCTCCACCGACTGGATGCCGGCGCGCTGGTGGGCGCCAGCCCCGGCATCGGTCTCGGTGTCGCAGGCCAGGGCTTCGGTGGGGGTGGGCGGGTGCATGGGCAGGCGGTTGGAGGGGCGGGCGGCGGCTGGGTTCCTGGATCACGCTGAACAAAGCCGGCCAGCGCAACGCGGGGCTAGAATCCGATGCTTACGGATAGGATAACCAGTTTCACTATTCGTAATTGCCGCCTGGCGTGCAGACGCGCCGCGCCAGCCGCTTAACCCAACCCACCGGGCCTCACGCCCGCAGGAGACACGCATGAAACTCGCGACCTACAAAGACGGCTCCCGCGACGGGCAGCTGGTGGTGGTTTCGCGCGACCTGGCGAGCGCGCATTATGCGACCGGCATCGCCAGCCGGCTGCAGCAGGTGCTGGACGACTGGAACTTCCTCGCGCCCCAGCTGAACGATCTGTACGAAACGCTCAACCAGGGCAAGGCGCGCCACGCGTTTGCGTTCGACCCGGCCCTGTGCATGGCGCCGCTGCCGCGCGCCTACCAGTGGGCGGACGGCTCGGCCTACATCAACCATGTGGAGCTGGTGCGCGCCGCGCGCCACAGCGAGGTGCCGGAAACCTTCTACACCGACCCGCTGATGTACCAGGGCGGCAGCGACGACTTCCTTGGCCCGCGCGACGACGTGGTGGTGCCCAGCGAAGACTTCGGCATCGACTTCGAGGCCGAAATCGCGGTCATCACCGGCGATGTGCGCATGGGCTGCACGCCCGAGCAGGCGCTCGACGGCATTCGCCTGCTGATGCTGGCCAATGATGTCTCGCTGCGCCATCTGATCCCGGCCGAGCTGGCCAAAGGCTTCGGTTTTTTCCAGAGCAAACCGGCCACCGCGTTCAGCCCGGTGGCCGTCACCCCCGACGAGCTGGGCGATGCCTGGCAGGGTGGCCGCCTGCATCGTCCGCTGCTCAGCACCTGGAACGGTCGCCAGGTCGGCATGTGCGACGCCGGGCCCGAGATGACGTTTCATTTCGGCCAGTTGATCGCCCACATCGGCAAAACGCGCAACGTGCGGGCCGGCTCCATCGTGGGCAGCGGCACGGTGAGCAACCGCGCGGTCGAGATCGACGGCCGGAAAACCTGGCCCAAGGGTTACAGCTGCATCGCCGAGCAGCGCTGCATTGAAACCATTCTTCATGGCGAGCCGAGCACCGAATTCATGAAGTTCGGCGACACCATCCGCATCGAGATGCCTGGCAAAGACGGCCAGAGCATCTTTGGCGCGATCGAGCAGAAGATCGCCGCCCCCGCCGCCTGAGCAATGCACCGCAGTGGCTCGACCGTTCAGGTGCGGATTTTGCCGTCCGCGGTGATCATGGACAGCTCGGCGTAGCTGGACGCCACATGATTCGTCGGGCTGAACGACACGTTGAAGCCACCCATGGACCAGCCTCGAATGCTCTCCAGCCCGCCGATCAGGCTGTCGCGCGAAAGTCGCCCGCTGGCGCGCCGAGCACCCTCGGCGAACAGCTTGGCCGCCATAAAGCCCTCCATGCTGGAGAAGTTGGGCTGCACCTTGTTGCCGCCCTCGGCGATGGCAGCGAGGAATTCGCGGGTGATCGCCTTGGATGAGCTGTAGGGCGTGGGCACCACCTGGCTGATGGCCACGCCTGCGCCCTCAGCACCCAGTGTGTCGGCCAGGGCCTGCGTGCCCACGAACGACACGTTGTAGAACGTGCCGCCGAAGCTCGCCTTGCGCGCGGCGCGGATGTAGGCCGCGCATGAGGCATAAGCGCTGATTTGCACCACCGCGTCGGGCTTGGCGGCGTTGATGATCTCCACCGCCTTGGCCACGTCGACCGAGTTGCGCTCCACCGTGGCAGCGGCAACCGGCTTGAGCGAGCGGGCGGCTAGCGCCAGCGTTACGCCATCCAGACCCGCCTTGCCGTAGGCGTCGTTTTGGTGGAACACGGCGATCTTGTTGCGGCCCAGGTTGGTCAGCTGGCGCACGATGAGGGCGGTCTCGTCGTTGTAAGAGGCGCGCAGGTGGAAGACGTTGCGGTTGAACGGCTGGCGCAGGCCCATGGCGCCCGTAAAGGGCGCGAAGAACGGCGTATCGGCCGCGATCGCCAGTGGGAGCGCGACCGCGCTGGTGGGCGTGCCGATGTAGCCGAACAGGGCGAACACGTCGTCTGCCAGCAGCCTGCGGGTGTTTTCCGCGCAGCGGTCGGGTTCGTAGCCGTCGTCGAGCTGACGGATCTCAATCGTGGTTTGGCCCACACCGCCCTTGCCGTTGATCTGGTCGAAACACAGTTTGGCGCCGGCGTGGAACTGGATGCCGAGCTGTGCAGCGGGGCCGGTGAAGGCGGCCGACTGGCCGAGCACGATGCGGTTGCCAGATTGCGCCCGAAGGCTCGGTGTTCCGATTGCGGCGCTGGTGGCGAGCAAGGCCGTGAAGCGGCGGCGCGTCAGGGTCATGGGGGTGGGTAGAGGGGCGTTCATGCGGGGAGGCGTTGCGCCGTATTGCGGCAGTGCTTGGGCTGCAACAGCATTGCTTTCACCGCCTGCGCTGCAGAGACTGCCTGATGCTAGCCCCGGGGTGGCGCGGTGCGCGGTCTTTCAGCGGTCCGGTGCTGCCGCTCATCGAACCAGTGAGGGAGCAGGCCCCGCCGGGCGGGAACCGAGGGCCTTCAGCCATCAGTGGCCGAAGATGGCGGCCGCGCTGGCGAAGCCCTTGACCTCGATCGGATTGCCGAACGGATCGCAGAAAAACAGGGTCCATTGCTCACCCGGCTGCCCGGCAAACCGCTGCTGCGGTGGCAGTACGAATTCAACCCCGGCCTGCGTCAGCCGCTCAGCCAGCGCCTGCCACGCGGGCAGCAACATCACCAGACCGAAATGGGGCATGGGCACCAAGTGCTCGCCCACGCGGCCGGTCCGCGTGGTCTTGAACGGTTCACCCAGATGCAGCGAGATCTGGTGACTGAAGAAGTCGAAGTCGACCCAGGTGTCGGTGCTGCGGCCTTCTTTACAGCCCAGTACGCCACCGTAAAACCGCCGCGCTTCGGCGAGATCGGTCACGTGAAAAGCCAGGTGGAACAGGCTGCGGGCGGGCAGGTCGGGGTGTTCTGGTTTGTCCATCGACTCAGGATAGCAAACCGGTTTGCGACCGTGTTTTGCCTGGGCCGCTGGTGAGTCAGCGCTGCGAGGGATCGGCCGCGCGCTGGTCGTACTTCAGAAAATACTGGCGCGCCATGGCCACCAGTTGCGCGTCGCTCGGGTGGTCGCAGGCCACCACGTCGACGATCGCCTGGTCGATGGCTTTGTCGTGGCGCGCGCAATGGGCGCGGAACTCGTTCTTGGCCTGCGCCGGCCCGGTCACGAGAATCTCGCGCACACCGGTCAGCGCCTGCGCCACCGAGTGATAGAACGCCTCGTCGGCCTGATCGTGGCCACCGCTGGGGGCGTGGTGGCCGCTGGATGAGTCGCCGCGCCCGTGCTTGAGGCCGTGCGATCCGACGTGGCCGCCAGTGGCCACATGGTGGCTGCGCGATGCAATGCGCGATGCCTCCACATGATCGCGATCGAACATCAGCACATGGGCCTCGCGGCGGTCGATCCAGACGACAGCGTGATAAGTGGTCATGGGGGTTCCTTTCGGCGAAACGAAGCAGGGCGCGCGCTCAGCCTCTCAGTAGCCAGCGAGCCGGGGTGCGCCCTGAGCGCGCTCGCGCTTCTCTTGGCAGGGCACGCAGCGCAGGGCGGTGGGGTTGGCATGCAGGCGCGCGGTGCCGATGCTGGCGCCGCAGTCCAGGCACAAGCCGAAGCTGCCGTCGGCCACCCGTTTCAGGGCTTCGTCGATGGCCACCAACTCGGCCGATTCGCGTTCTTCCAGCGCCACGCTCAGGTCGCGTTCGGCGTCGGCCTGCGCCCAGTCGTCGCTCTCGTGCTGGCGTGCCTCGGCTGCTGCCTCGGCTCGGCCCATGGTGCCACCGCGCTGTGCCTGCAATTGGGCCAACACCTCGGCGCGCATCTGGCGCAGTTGGTGGGCGAACGTGTCGGAAATGGGCTGGCTCATACAGATCTCCTCTTGGCGTGCAAATCATCCCGTGGCGGAATCCACTGTTTTCATTTTGCCGCTGCAGGCGGCTGCGCCTGTTGACGCGCGTCAATCTCAGTGGCCTGGGCAGCAGAATCTCAAATGAAGCCTCACCCTCCAGGAGCCCCGATGACGCCGATCGATCGCAGCCGCTACCAGAGCATGCACATCATCTGGCGGGTTGTGCTGCGCGGCAGAGGCCAGGATTTTCCGGCGGCGGCGATCTGCTGATCGGTCTGATCGAGAGGCTCCTGGGCCGCCAGCTCGCGCTCAACAACTGGCTGCGCCAGGCCGGGCCAATTTTCGACACCTCGCTGGCGCTGGAGTTCATGGGTTTTGGCGGGCCCGACGTGCGCGAAGGTGTGGCATCCTTGCGCGAGCGTCGTGCGCCGCGCTTCGGCACCGACTGACGCGCTGCGCAGCATCTACCAGGAGACTTCCATGAGCGACCCGTCCGGCAGTGGTTTTGGCAAATTCGTGCCCGGCTTCGAGTTCCTGCAAAATTTGGCTGGCCAGGCCGCCAGCGGTGTGGCGCAGGGTCTGGGCAACAGCCTGCCGCAACTGCCGAACCTGGGCCACTGGGTGGCGCCCACCTTCAATGTGGAGGACCTCGAAAAACGCATCGAGGAACTCAAGGCGGTGCACTTCTGGCTGGACCAAAATTCCAAGGCCCTGGGTGCCACCATCCAGGCGCTGGAGGTTCAGAAAATGACGCTGGCCACCCTCAAGGGTATGAATTTCAGCCTGGGGGATGTGGCCAACGCCCTCAAGATCAAGGCCGCCGACACCGTGGCCGGCCTGACGGGTGGCCCACCCACCCACACGCCCACCACCTTCGCCGGACTCGAGGTGCCCGCTCGCACCTATGGCACTGCTGCCGAGCCGCCGCCAGCGCCGCCCGCCGAGCCGCCAGCCCCTGCGCCAGCCCAGAGCAAGGCGGCCACCGCCCCGGCGGCGCCGCCCGCCGCTGGCGGGCTGATCGACCCCATGCACTGGTGGGGCGCGCTGTCTCAGCAATTCCAGACCATTGCCACCAACGCCATGAAAGACGCGGCCAAACAGGCTGCGCTGGACACCACCCGCGAGGCCACCAGCGGCATGACCAGCCAGGCGGTGAAAGCCGCGACCGGCGTGGCCGGCAAGGTCACCCGCGGCCTCACCAGCACCGTCACCCGCAACGTGGGTGCTGCCGCTGGTATGGGCCAGGCGGCGGCGCGCGCGGTCACCCGGCGGGCCCCGGCCCCGGCACCCAGGCGCGCCGCGGCGCCCGCGCCCGAATCGGCGGCCGCCGCCCGGCGCCCGCGGGGCAGCACCGCTGCCAGCCCCAGCCAGCCGCTGCCGCGCGGCGAATGGCCCCTGCCCACCGCGTTTTTCCAGATGCCCGGGTTTTCGCTCGGCGCCGCTGCCGAAGAAGCGGCTGCGGGACGCCGCGCGCCGGGCAAGAAGTCTGCTGCCCAATCTGACAAGGGTGACAAGGCCGCGTCGGCCAGGAAGGTCGCCAAAAAGCCGGCATCCCGCGCCAGCGCCAAAACCACCGCCCGCAAAACCGCCGCCAAGCCAGCGAGCAAGACCGCGCCCAGCACAACCCGCCGCTGATCCGCCGTTGATCCGCCGCCAGCGGGTGCGCCCGCTGCCCCTCGCCTCCGGGCATCGACCCATTCCCATGAAACTGTTTCCCCACGCCCACGCCACCCATCCTCAGTGGCGCATGGCCGCCGCGCTGGTTCTGGCGCAGCTTCGCGCGCAGATGGCGCTGCCCGATCACGCTCAGGCGCCCCCGCTCGGCGTGCTCTACATCACCGATCACTACGCCGCCGAGGCCCAGACGATCCTGGAACACCTGGCCGCCGAGCTGCCGGAGGTGACCGACTGGGTCGGCACCGTGGGCGTGGGCATTGCGGCCAACAACGTCGAGTATTTCGACGAGCCTGCCCTGGCGGTGATGCTGTGTGATCTGGCGCCCGAGCAGTACCGCGTGTTCAGTGGCGTGGCGCCGCTGTTGGCCAGCGGCCGGGGTCGTGGTGCCCAGAGCTTCGAGGCCCACACCGCGCTGGTGCATGCCGATGGCAACACGCCGGAACTGGCCGAGCTGATCGCCGAGCTGGCCGAGCGCACCCGCAGTGGCTACGTGTTTGGCGGTCTGGCCAGCAGCCGCCGCGGGGTGGCGCAGTTTGCGCTGAGCAGCGCGGGCCAGCAGCGCGGGCAGGGCGCGGCCAGTGGCGTGTTTCGTGGTGGCCTGAGCGGGGTGGCGTTTGCCCCTTCGGTGGGCATGGTGTCGCGCGTCACCCAGGGCGCGCAGCCGGTGGATCGGGAGCGCCTGGTCACCGAAGCCGAGGGCAACCTGGTGCTGCGCCTCGACGGCGAGCCCGCCCTGCCGGTGTTGCTCGACCGTTTCGGGCTGTCGCTCGACCGCCTGCCCGACACGGTGCAGCGCTTGCGCAGCACCTTCGTTGGCCTGCGCGCCGCGCCCGAGGACGGCGGGCGCGCTGGTGCGGCGGTGGGTTTGAGGGTGCCGGGTCAGTTCGGCGCCGATGTGCTGGTGCGCCACATCATTGGCCTGGACCCGTCGCGCGGCGGGGTGGTGGTGGCCGAGCGGGTGACCACGGGCAGCTACCTCGCGTTTTGCGAGCGCAGCGCCCAGGCCGCGCGCGCCGATCTCATGCGTGTGTGCACCGAGGTGCGCGCGGAACTGGAGCCCGAAGAGGCCAGCCTGTCGCTGGCCGCGGCGCTCTCAGGCACGGACGCGGGCGCGAGCGCACCGCAGGCGCAGCGCATCGTGGGGGCGGTGTATGTGAGCTGCGCGGGTCGCGGCGGGCCGCATTTCGGCGCGCCCAGCGCCGAGCTGCAGATCGTGCGCCACGCGCTGGGCGATGTGCCGCTGGTGGGTTTTTTTGCCGGCGGCGAAATTGCCCACCACCGGCTCTACGGCTATACCGGCGTGCTGACGGTTTTCACCGCCCCCGTGGCGGCCTGAAACGCGCCGGCCCCAAGGCCGGTTCAGGCGGCCGGTTGCTGGCGAGCCCGCGCGCGCTCCAGCGTGCGGTTGGCGTCCAGCAGGTGCAGGCCATACATGTCGGCAAACTCGCCGATCGGCTTGCCGCTGGCCTCGAAGGCGCGCAACAAAGCATCTTCGCGGGCGGTGCGCTGCGAAGACTCAGCCACTGCATCGCTGGTGAGCTGGTTCACCTCGTCGTCGCGTCCGTTCACCCGCTCCAGATAGGCTTCGCCCGACAGTCCGGAGGCCTCGAAGGCCTGCGCGATCCGCTGGCGCAGCTTGGGCCGCAGGTCTTCGCGGCTGCGGGCACCGCGACGGCGAAACACCTCAATCAGCGCGTGGTGCACCTGCTCGGGCGTGAGCGCCTCCACGGGCTGCTGCGCGAGGTCGTGACGCATCTCGCCCGAGGCCACCACCGTGAGGTAGCGGCTGGAGCGGGCGTGCAGCGCCAGCGCCGCCTTGAGCGACTCGCGCTCCAGCACCTCGGGGTGGGCGGCCAGCAGGTCTTCAAAAATGCCGCGCTTGAGCGGGCGCGGCGTCTCGCCAAACAAAAACGGGTGCAGGGCAGCGAGCTGGTCGAGCACCGGGTGGTGACGCGCTGGCGCGGTGCGCTGCCCGCCACCCGTGCCTGGCTTGCCCGGCTTGCTGCGCGCGCCGGCCGGCGCCCGTGGCGGTGCGGATGTTTGCGGCTCGGTGGCGGTGCTGCTGTCGGGCGGGGTATCGGTCATGAAGTCGGTGCGGTGCGCGTCAAAGAAAGCCCGACATCATGCCAGCAGCGTGGCCCGGCGGCGGTGTCGGGCTGCCTGCAGGCCGGGCCAGTGGGTGGCTGTCTGCTGCGCTCATTGGCCCTGCTTTGGCCCCGCGTTGTCCGCATACTGTGCCGCTGCACCGGCGAGCTGTTGTGCCCGCAGGTGGCGCCACACCCTCCGCAACACCATGACCGCCCACGTCGCCACACCCGCAGCCCACGCCCCGTCGTACTACGCCCATTCGGCCCACCCGTCGCCCGAGCGGGCGCCCTTGCAGGACAACGTCGAAGCCGATGTCTGCATCGTGGGCGCGGGCTACACCGGCCTGTCGGCCGGCATCGCGCTGGCGGAGGCCGGTCTGCGCGTGGTGGTGCTGGAGCAGGCCCGGGTGGGCTGGGGCGCCTCGGGCCGCAACGGCGGCCAGATCGTGCACAGCTTCTCGCGCGACATCGACGTGATCGAAAGCCGATACGGAACGAAGGCGGCCGAGCCGCTGGCCCGCATGATGTTCGAGGGCGCGAAGATCATTCGCGAGCGGGTGGCCCGCTACCGCATCGACTGCGACCTGAA
>JAIFNE010000106.1 GCA_020047875.1 Hydrogenophaga sp. | reverse complement strand
GGTGTGGTAAGGTCCATCTTCCATCCACTTTTCTTTGAACACGGAACATATCGTGAGCAACAACAAAGGCCAGCTCTTGCAGGATCCCTTTTTGAATCAGCTTCGCCGGGAACACGTCCCGGTGTCGATCTATCTGGTCAACGGCATCAAACTGCAGGGTCAGATCGAATCGTTTGACCAGTATGTGGTGTTGCTGCGAAACACAGTGACCCAGATGGTCTATAAGCACGCCATCTCCACCATCGTGCCTGGTCGGCCGGTGCAAGCGCCGACGAACCCGCCGCCCCTTGACTCGCTTGCGCGTCTTGACGGCGCCCAGTCACGGTGATCCAGTCTCCGTGAAGGTGGATTTCAATTGAGCGAGCCCACAGCCTTCCCTGCGGGGCAGCCGTCGGTCATTCTGGTTGGTGTCGATCTCGGTGGCGACCAGTTCGACAAGGCGCTCGAGGAGCTGGGCCTACTGGCCCAGACCGCTGGCTATGCGGTTGCCGAGCGGATCACCTGCAAGCGCCGTGCGCCCGATCCCGCGCTGTTTGTGGGAACCGGCAAGGCGGAGGAAATCCGCTTGCTGGCCCAAAGCACTGGCGCCAGTGAAATCTTGTTCGATCAATCGCTGAGCCCAGCCCAGCAGCGGAATCTGGAGCGCCTGCTCGGGATGCCGGTGAACGATCGCACCTTGCTCATTCTGGAAATCTTTGCTCAGCGGGCGCGCAGCCACGAGGGCAAGCTGCAGGTTGAGCTTGCGCGCTTGCAGTACCTGTCCACCCGGCTGGTGCGGCGCTGGTCGCACCTGGAGCGCCAGAGCGGGGGCATCGGCCTGCGTGGCGGTCCTGGCGAAACGCAGATCGAGCTGGATCGCCGCATGATTGGCGAGTCCATCAAGCGCACCAAAGAGCGATTGACGAAGCTGAAAAAGCAGCGCGCCACCCAGCGCCGGCGACGCGAGCGGCGCGACACCTTCACGATCTCGCTCGTGGGCTACACCAACGCCGGCAAGTCCTCGCTGTTCAACGCGCTGGTCAAGGCCCGCGCGTACGCCGCCGACCAGTTGTTCGCCACCCTGGACACCACGACAAGGCAGCTTTACCTCGGCGACGCGGGTCGCACCGTTTCGCTGTCGGACACGGTGGGATTCATTCGCGACCTGCCGCATGGCCTCATTGACGCCTTCGCAGCCACGCTGCAGGAGGCGACCGAGGCCGATTTGCTGCTGCATGTGGTGGACGCTTCCAACCCGGCCCACCTGGAGCAAATGGCTTCGGTGATGTCGGTGCTGCGGGAGATCGGTGCGGACCAGGTGCCACAGGTGCTGGTGTTCAACAAGCTCGATGCCATGGACGCTGCCACGCTGCCGCACGCGCTGGTCGATGTGATGGAGCTGGAAGGTGAGCGCGTTCCCCGCCACTTTGTCAGCGCCCGCGATGGCACCGGTTTACCGGCACTGCGCGCGCTGCTGGCCGCCCGCGTGCTGGCGCGTGACCAGGCCGATGAAGCCGATACCCCAGACGAGAGGCCCGACATCGAGGACATGTTGCCTTGATTGGGCACAATGCGGGCTGTCCCACTGAATTCTTTGACCGAACTGGCCATCCATGGATCTCAACTTTCCCCCTACCGATCGTGATCACCGTCGCATCCGCCGCGCGCCTGTCCTACCTGGATGGCGCAACCTGTGGGGCGCCTTCAACCTGAACGACCCACGATGGGGCCGCGGCGATGACGCCGGGCGTGAAGGCAAAAACGAAGGCGGCGATGGTGGCAGCCGTCCCGACGACGAGGCCAACCGCCCCGGGCGCGACCAGCGACCTGCGCGTGGTCAAGGGCCGAATCAAGGTCCACCCGATCTTGACGAGCTCTGGCGCGATTTCAACCGCAAGCTCACCGGCCTGTTCGGCGGCAAGGGCGGTGGGTCAGGCGGGCGCGGTGGTGGCGCTGGTGGTGGTCTGCCGAGTTTCAATCCGAGCCCCAAGTCCACCGGTATTGGCGTTGGGCTGATCGGCGGCGTGGCGGCGCTCATCTGGCTGGGCACCGGCTTCTTCATCGTGCAAGAAGGTCAGCAGGCGGTGATCACCCAGTTCGGCAAGTACCACAGCACGGTCGGTGCCGGTTTCCAGTGGCGGCTGCCTTTCCCAGTGCAGCGGCATGAGACGGTTTTTGTGACTCAGATCCGCTCTGTGGATGTGGGGCGCGACAACATCGTGCCGGCCACCGGCCTGCGCGAGTCGGGCATGCTGACCGAAGACGAGAACATCGTTGAGATCAAGTTTGCGGTGCAGTACCGCTTGAACGACGCACGCGCATTCTTGTTCGAGAGCCGCGATCCCGACGCAGCGGTGGTCAAAGTTGCCGAAACCGCCGTGCGCGAGGTGGTGGGCAAGATGAAGATGGATGCCGCGCTGGCAGAAGAGCGCGATCAGATCGCGCCCCGCGTGCGGGTGCTGATGCAAACGATTCTGGACCGCTACAAGGTGGGCGTCGAGGTCGTCGGCATCAACCTGCAGCAGGGCGGCGTTCGTCCGCCCGAGCAGGTGCAGGCTGCCTTCGACGACGTGCTCAAGGCAGGCCAGGAGCGCGAGCGCGCCAAAAACGAAGCCCAGGCCTATGCGAACGATGTGATCCC
Organism: Hydrogenophaga sp.; assembly: GCA_020047875.1. GTDB lineage: Bacteria > Pseudomonadota > Gammaproteobacteria > Burkholderiales > Burkholderiaceae_C > Hydrogenophaga. The sequence continues at coordinate 6,445 of JAIFNE010000106.1, read as the reverse complement.
CCGCGCCCGCGGTGCGGCTTCCCGCCTGACCGAGGAGGCCGCCGGTTACAACGCCCGCATCGTGGCTCAAGCAGAGGGTGATTCCCAACGGTTCCGCTCGGTGCTGGCTGAGTACCAAAAGGCGCCGCAGGTCACGCGCGAGCGGCTGTACATCGATGCCATGCAGGAGGTGTACAGCAACACCACCAAGGTGTTGATCGACTCCAGATCGGGCTCCAACCTGCTGTATCTGCCGTTGGACAAGATCATGCAGATGACGGGTCAGCCGGGTTCTGCTGCTGCCTCGCCGACCACTTCCGCGCCCGCGCCCGCACCGCAGCCGGCATCGACGCCAGCCAGTCGCAGTCTCGATGCTGCCGCGCGCTCGCGCGAGCGCGAGAGCCGTTGAAGCCCCCACACGCGATCAGAGACTTACGCACATGAACAAACTGGGCCTCATCCTTACCTCTTTCGTGGTGGCACTTGCCATCGCCAGCTCCACGCTGTTTGTCGTGGACCAGCGCCAGTTCGGCGTGGTGTTCCAGCTCGGACAAATCAAGCAAGTGGTCGTCGAACCTGGCCTGAACTTCAAGCTTCCCCCGCCATTCCAGAACGTGTCGTACATCGACAAACGCCTGTTGTCGCTCGAAAGCTCCGACACCGAGCCCATGCTGACCGCCGAGAAACAGCGTGTGGTGATCGACTGGTACGTGCGCTGGCGCATCAGTGAGCCGCAGGAATACATCCGCAACGTGGGCGTCAATGAGCGCGCCGGCGCGCTGCAACTCAACCGCGTCGTACGCGACGCTTTCCAGCAAGAGGTCAACCGCCGCACGGTGAATGAGTTGCTGTCCAGCCGCCGCGAGGAGCTGATGGCAGACGTCAAGCAGCAGGTTCTGCAGGCGGTTCGGGGCGCCGAAAAGCCTTGGGGTATGGACGTGGTGGATGTGCGGATCACTCGGGTCGACTACGCCGAGAGCATCACCGGCGAGGTGTACCGCCGTATGGAGGCAGAGCGCAAGCGGGTTGCCAATGAGCTGCGCTCCACCGGCTTCGCCGAGGGTGAAAAGATCCGTGCCGATGCCGACCGACAGCGTGAGGTGATCATTTCGGAGGCCTACCGCGATGCCCAGCGCATCAAGGGTGAGGGCGATGCCAAGGCCGCCGCGCTGTTCTCCGACGCGTTTGGCCGCGACCCTGCGTTTGCGCAGTTTTACCGCAGCCTGGATGCCTACCGGGCCAGCTTCTCGGGCAAATCCGATGTGTTGGTGGTGGATCCTTCCTCCGAGTTCTTCAAGGCCCTGCGCGGCAGCAACCCCAACGCAAACGCCAACCGCTGATCGGCGATGGCGGACTTCCTCTGGCCAGCGCTTGCGCTGGTCTTGATTCTGGAAGGTTTGCTGCCCTTCATCGCACCCGGCCTCTGGCGCCGGGTGTTCGCTGAAATGATCCGGCTGCAGGATGGACAGGTGCGCTTCTTCGGGTTGTGCTGCGTCCTGTTGGGGCTGTTGCTCTGGTGGGCGGTGACCTGAGCAATCGCTGCTCTGGCCGCGCTGCCGCAAGGCCCCGCGTCAATCCCCCGAACCAGCTCGGGCAGACCGGTAAAATCTGCGCTTTAACAGCCCGCCCAACATGCCCATGTCTGCCTGGGTCCTGCCGGACCACATTGCCGATGTCCTCCCGTCCGAGGCCCGGCACATCGAAGAGCTTCGCCGGGGCCTGCTGGATGCCGCGCGTGGCTACGGTTACGAGTTGGTCATGCCGCCGCTGGTCGAGCATCTGGACTCCCTGCTGACCGGCACCGGTGAGGCTCTGGACCTGCTGACCTTCAAACTGGTTGACCAACTCTCGGGCCGCACCCTGGGCCTGCGCGCAGACAGCACACCCCAGGTGGCCCGCATCGACGCCCACCTGCTCAACCGCCGGGGCGTGGCACGCCTGAGCTATTGCGGACCGGTGGTGCACACCCGCATCGACCGGCCGTTTGCCAGCCGTGAGCCGCTGCAGTTCGGCGCGGAAATTTACGGTCATGCGGGTCTTGAGGCCGATCTGGAGGTGCTGGAACTGGCGCTGGCCTGTCTGCAGTCTGCCGGTGTGCTCGGCATGCAGCTGGACTTGTCCGATGTGCGGGTGATTGACGCGGTGCTCGCGCCGGCCGCCCTGGACACCACCCGCACCCAGCGCATCCATGCAGCCCTGGCCATTAAGGATGCCGCTGCGCTGGAGGCGCTCGCCCGCGATCTGCCTGAGCGTGTGCGGCTGGATTTGCTGGCGCTGCCCCGTCTTTTTGGCGGGGTCGAGGTGCTGGAGCGCGCGCGCTCCCAGCTGCAGGCCTCGCCGCTGCTGCACACCGCGCTGGACAGTCTGAGCTGGCTGGTCGGGCACCTGGCGGACATGCCGCTGTCCATCGACCTGGCTGACCTGCGTGGCTACGCGTACTACACCGGCATGCGTTTTGCCGTGTTCGCAACTGGCCGGACTGGCGAACCGGAAGAATTGGCACGCGGTGGTCGCTACGACGAGGTGGGTGCGGTGTTTGGCCGCAAGCGGCCGGCGGTGGGCTTCAGCCTCGATCTCAAGGAGTTGGTGGGCGCCGTGACGCCACCCGCCTTGCGCGCTGCCATCCGGGCGCCCTGGGGCATGGACGCTTCCCTGCGCGCCGCCATTGCGGCGTTGCGCGCTCAGGGTCACACGGTGGTCTGCGCCTTGCCTGGGCACGAACAGGAAATTGACGAATTCCGCTGCGATCGCGTGTTGGTGCAGGATGGCACCTCGGCGTGGACAGTGAAGTCCCTTTGAACGGAAACATCAGATGAACAGAAACAGTGGCGCCGTGGTGCCCGGGCGCAACGTGGTGGTGGTCGGCACGCAGTGGGGCGATGAGGGCAAGGGCAAGCTCGTCGACTGGTTGACCGAGACCGCGCAAGGCGTGGTGCGGTTCCAGGGCGGGCACAACGCCGGGCACACGTTGGTGATCAACGGGGTGAAGACCGCGCTGCATCTGATCCCCAGCGGCATCATGCGCGCCGGGGTGAAGTGCTACATCGGCAACGGTGTGGTGCTGTCGGTCGGCAAGCTGTTCGAAGAAATCGCGGGTCTGGAGAAGGCGGGTGTCGAGGTGCGTTCGCGTCTGCGCGTGTCCGAGGCCTGTCCGCTGATTTTGCCGTTCCACGCCGCGATCGACATCGCGCGTGAGGCGGCCAAGGTCAAGGCTGGCACCGAGAAAATCGGTACCACCGGGCGGGGCATCGGGCCCGCCTACGAAGACAAAATTGCGCGCCGCGCCCTGCGCGTGCAAGACCTGAAGCACCCGGACCGCTTCGCTGCCAAGCTGCGAGAGTTGCTCGATCTGCACAACCACCTGCTGACCAGCTACCTGCACTCGGCCGAGTTGGTTTGGGACGAAAAAATTGCTGCCTACATGCAGGACGGCGCGATTCAGTTCAATGCGGTGTTTGACGAGGCCATGGCCCAGGCCGAGCTGCTCAAGCCCATGATCGCCGACGTTTCGAGGGAGCTCAACGAGGCCCACCGGGCGGGCGCCAACCTGCTGTTTGAGGGCGCGCAAGGCACGCTGCTCGACATCGATCACGGCACCTACCCCTTCGTGACCTCCAGCAACTGCGTGGCCGGCAACGCCGCCGCGGGCGCGGGCGTCGGCCCTGGCCTGCTGCACTACGTGCTGGGCATCACCAAGGCCTATTGCACCCGCGTCGGCGGTGGCCCGTTTCCGACCGAGCTGGAGTGGGAAAAGCACGGCACGCCCGGTTGGCACATGGCCACCGTGGGCGCCGAAAAGGGCGTCACGACCGGGCGCAGCCGCCGCTGCGGCTGGTTCGACGCGGCGTTGCTGAAGCGCTCGGCCCAGGTCAATGGCCTGAGCGGTCTTTGCATCACCAAACTCGACGTGCTGGATGGCCTCACCGAGTTGAAGCTGTGTACCGGCTACCAGCTCGACGGCGAAACCATCGATATCCTGCCCATGGGTGCCGAGGACATCGCGCGTTGCGTTCCGATCTACGAAACATTGCCTGGCTGGACCGAGACCTCGGTGGGTGTTACCCATTTCGACGCGCTGCCGGAGAATGCGCGCCGCTACCTCAAGCGCATCGAAGAGACCACCGGCGTGCCGGTGCATGTCGTGTCTACCAGCCCGGATCGAGACCACACGATTTTGCTGCGCCACCCCTATCACGCCTGACCCACGGCGTCACACGCCTGGTCCTGTTTTCCAGAAACCGATGGAGCCCACATGCTGACCGAAGACGGCAAACACCTTTATGTCTCGTACGACGAGTACCACAACCTGATCGAAAAACTCGCGCTCAAGGTCTACCAGTCTGGCTGGGAGTTCGACACCATCCTGTGCCTCGCCCGTGGCGGCATGCGGCCGGGTGATGTGCTTTCGCGCATCTTCAATGTGCCGCTGGCCATCATGTCCACCAGCTCCTACCGCGCCAAGGTCGGTACCGAGCAGGGCAACCTGGACATTGCGCGCTACATCACCACGCCCAAGGGTGAAATCGCTGGCAAGGTGCTGCTGGTCGATGACCTGGCGGATTCCGGCCATACGCTCAAGGCCGTGATCGACTTGCTAAAGAACAACTACAAACCCATCACCGAGCTGCGCAGCGCGGTGATCTGGACCAAGCAGCTCTCCAGCTTTGTGCCCGACTATTCGGTTGAATTTTTGCCCACCAACCCCTGGATTCACCAGCCGTTTGAGGGATACGACAGCATGCGGCCGGCGCAGTTGCTGGAGAAATGGCAGCTTTGAACAAGCTCCCCACGCAGCTCATTCACCACCCGTACAGACCCCCAACGGGGTTCGAGGGTTTTCCGCCGGCGGTCCACAAGGCGTCCACCGTCTTCTTTCCCAGCGTGCACGCGCTGCGCACCCAGCAGTGGGCAGACAAGAGCGGCTACACCTACGGTCTGCACGGTACGCCGACCACCTTCACGCTGGAAGAACGCATCGCCACCCTCGAAGGCGGGACCCACTGCGTGCTGGTTCCCAGCGGGCTGTCGGCGGTGTCTCTGATAGACATGGCCTTTCTGCGCCAGGGTGACGAGCTGCTGCTGCCCGACAACGCCTATGGACCGGGCAAAGCATTTGCAGCCGGTGAACTGGCTGGCTGGGGCATCAGCCACCGCTATTACGACGCGCAGAACCCGGCCGATCTGGCCGCGAAAATCACGCCGGCTACCCGGCTGGTCTGGCTGGAGGCTGCGGGCTCGGTCACCCTGGAGTTCCCCGATATCCCCGCGCTGGTCGCCGTGGTGAGCGCCGCCAACGCGGGACGCGAGCGCGCCATCGTCACCGCTCTGGACAACACCTGGGGCGCAGGCATCGCGTTTCAGCCCTTCGAGCTTGGCGTGGACGTGTCCATGCAGGCACTCACCAAATACCCCAGTGGCGGCGCCGATGTGCTGATGGGTTCGGTGGTGACCCGCGATGATGCCCTGCACCAGCAGCTGCTCACGTGCCACATGCGGCTTGGGCTGGGTGTGGCGGCCAACGACGCCGAGCTGGTGTTGCGCGGCCTGCCCAGCATGGCGTTGCGCTACCACGCGCAGGACGTCAGCACCCGCGCACTGGCGGCCTGGATGGCGCAGCAACCGGCTGTGGCGGCGGTGTTGCACCCGGCGCTGGCAGATTCACCCGGCCACGCGGCATGGCAGCGCGATGCCAAGGGCGCGGCCTGTCTGTTCAGCGCGGTCTTTCACGAGTCTGTTGCGCAGGCTCAGATCGACGCGTTTTGCGATAGCCTGAGGTTGTTCCGGCTCGGCTGGAGCTGGGCCGGGCCGGTCAGTCTGTGTGCACCGTATAACGTGTCCGCCATCCGCACCACGCCCTGGCCGCATCGCGGTGGCTTGGTGCGCTTCGCTGTCGGCCTGGAGGCGGTTGAAGACCTGCAGGCCGATCTCGCCCAGGCGCTGGCCGCTGTCGATCTCGCCAAGCCCTGAACCTGTTTCCAACCCCCTGATGAAAGATTGTTTTGGCCACACCCAACTACGGATATGAAAAACGCCAGCGCGAGCTGGCCAAAAAGAAGAAGAAGGAAGAAAAATTGCGTGCCAAGGCGGCGGGCAAGCCCTACAACGATTCAGACGACGCGCCCGCCGACGACGCGCCCACAGACGGCGCAGCCGATCCAGCCGCGCCCGCCGAGGGCGGCGCCGTTTAAATGGTGGTTTCGCTGGCGATCAGCTGAGTCGCCAGCGCCGCCAGTGCGCCGGCCGAGCGGTCGGGCAGCACGCAGGTCAGCGCATCGGCGTGGTGCTTGAAATTGCGCCGGATCGACGCGGCGTACATCGGGTCGTAGTGCTCGCTCAACAGCGCCAGCACGACCGCAGGCGTGTTGCCAGCCATGACCTGCTCCTGCCAGTCGCGAACCACGTCCTTGCCCCTGAGCTCGGTCAGCGCGTCCAGCCGCTGGCAAAAGTGGGTGGGGTCGGTCACGAA
>JAIFNE010000074.1 GCA_020047875.1 Hydrogenophaga sp. | reverse complement strand
GCAACATGTAAACCTCGGTGAGCAGCTCCCAGGCCCACTTCAGACTTTCGCGCTTGAAGTAGTCGCCAAAGCTCCAGTTGCCCAGCATCTCAAAGAAAGTGTGGTGGCGGGCGGTGTAGCCCACGTTCTCCAGGTCGTTGTGTTTGCCGCCAGCGCGCAGGCAGGCCTGCACCGAGGCCGCCCGCACATAGGGCCGCTTGTCGCTGCCCAGGAACACGTCTTTGAACTGCACCATGCCTGAGTTGGTGAACATGAGCGTGGGATCGTTGCCCGGCACCAGCGGGCTGGACGCCACCACGGTGTGGCCCTTGGAGGCGAAGAAGTCCAGAAAGCTCTTGCGAATGTCGGCAACGGAAGCAACGGCGGTGACGGGGCGGTTCATATCGGTGGTGCGGCGTGCGGGTTCAAAACAGTCTTTAATTATCGCCCGGCCTGCCATCCGCCCCGCTCGACTGCCTCGTGACTGCATTACCGAATCAGCGCCCCGCCACCCAGAACGTGGCCCTCGAGTGTGGGGCGCACGGCGGTAAGAAAGTTGCTCAGCGATTCCGGCAATTTGGCGCCCTTGCGCCAGGCCAGCCCGACCTCCAGGTGCGGCAGGCCCTGGGCGAGGGGCCGCGCCTCGATGCGGTCGCCCTCAAGTGACCAGGGCCGGAACAACATGTCGGGCAGCACGGAGCAACCCGCGCCGGTCGCCACCAGGCTGCGCACAGCTTCTACCGACGAGGTGCGGATGAGCACCGTGGGGTCCACGCCGCCCGCGTTCCATAAGGCGGTGGCGGGGTCACCGAGTTCGTCCACCTGCAGCAAGACGAGCGGTTGACGGGCCAGTTCGGTGGCCTCGATCTTTTCCTCATCGGCCAGACGGTGGTTGACCGGGAGCCACACCCGCCAGCCCGAGCGCAGGATTGTCTCGGTCTCCAGCGCCTGGCGGTTCTGGAGCTGGGACACCAGGATCAGCGCCACATCAAGCTCGCCGCTGATCAGCAGGTGCTCCAGGTAGTCGCGCCTGTCTTCGGTGATCTGTACCTGGATGCGCGGGAACACCCGGCGAAAGCGATCCAGCAAAAAAGGCAAGTAGTAACCCACCATCAGGCTGGTCACGCCCACGTTAAGGCTGCCGGTCACGGTGTGTGGCCGGGAGGCCAGTGCATCACGCGCGTTGCGCATGGCCACGTCGATCTGGTGCGCATGGCGCAAAAACTGATGCCCCGCATGGGTGAGTGTCATCCCTCGCGCCCGCCGCTCGAAAAGCAGGGTACCCAGATCGGCCTCCATTTGTGCAATGGCCTGCGAGACGACCGACTGCGATATCCCCAGCTCATGAACAGCAGCCGAGATGGAGCCAGATTCAGCGACCGCAATGAAATACCGAATGCTCTTGAACGAAGTGCTCATCGCTTTACTTGTCCATTTTTAGGCACTTTTTGATATAGAACAAGGTGGAAACCGCTCCATACACCTCACCAGACCATAGGGTTATCCACTACAAGGACAGATACCGACTCAAGGTTTCTGTTTTATCGATGGATTGTATTGCTTGCCACCTATGGTTACACCCCAACGCACTGCCTAAGATGGAAGAAGGTTCGCACATGCGAGCCCCAACCATGCACCTTAGGAGCTCCCTATGCCTCAAACCCGCACACTTCTCATTGGCATGCTGACGGTTGCCGCTGCGGCATCCAGCTTTGCTGCACCACCCAAAGCCGTTGGCAAGGGTGAAGGTCAACTCAATATCATTGCCTGGGCCGGCTACATCGAACGAGGCCAGACCGTCAAAGCCTACGACTGGACCACGGGCTTTGAGCAAGCCACCGGTTGCAAGGTCAATGTGAAGACCGCGGCCACGTCAGACGAGATGGTGTCGCTGATGAAAGCCGGCGGATACGACTTGGTGACCGCCTCGGGTGATGCCAGCGGGCGCCTGATCGCTGCCAAGCTGGTGCAAGAAGTGAACATCGGCCTGGTGCCCAGCTACAAAAACATCGATAGCCGCCTTCAAAAAGCGCCTTGGCACACGGTGAATGGCAAGCACTACGGCGTGCCCTACCAGTCCGGCCCCAATGTGTTGATGTACAACACCGATGTTTTCAAGACGCCACCCACCTCTTGGTCCGTTGTGTTCAACGAGCAAGCGTTGCCCGATGGCAAGTCGAACCGCGGCCGCGTGCAAGCCTACGACGGCCCCATCTACATCGCAGATGCCGCTCTGTACCTGATGTCCGCCAAGCCAGAGCTGGGCATCAAAGACCCCTACGAGCTCAATGAAAAGCAGTATGCCGCCGTGTTGGCTTTGCTGCGGGAACAGAAGAAGCTGGTGCACCGCTACTGGCACGACGCGACGGTGCAAATGAACGACTTCAAGAACGAAGGCATCGTTGCATCGGGCTCTTGGGGCTTTATGGTGAACTCCCTCAAAGGAGAGAAGAAGCCGATTGCATCGGTTGTGCCCAAGGAAGGCGCCACCGGATGGGCTGACACCAGCATGCTGCACGCCAAGGCGAAGAACGTGAATTGCGCCTACAAGTGGATGGAGCACCAGTTGAGCGACGCACTGCAAGCCCCTCTGGCCGAGTGGTTTGGCACGGTGCCTGTCACCCCAGCCGCCTGCAAAGCCAAGGCACCCGGTGGTAGCGACTTTTGCAAGAACAACGGATTCGAGCAACTGGACCAAATCAAGTTCTGGAAGACACCGCAGGCCAAGTGCACCACCCAAGGCACCTGCGTTCCTTACGGCCGCTGGACCATGGACTACATCGCCATCATGGGCGGACGCTGATCAAGCCCCGCGAGCCAGCTGATCACCAGTGCCGAGGAGGGTCAAGCTTCCTCGGCACTGGTTCTTCAACTGCTTTCATAGGAAAAACATGGCCATTGCGATTGAGTTCAACGAGGTTTCCAGGCATTACGGAAAAGTGAAGGCACTGGATGCGGTCAGCTTCACGGTGCAGGAAGGTGAGTTCTTCTCCATGCTGGGGCCTTCGGGCTCTGGAAAAACCACATCACTGCGGCTGATGGCCGGTTTTGAACAGCCCACCCTGGGCAGCCTGACCCTGATGGGCCAGGAAGCCTCGGGCACGCCACCCTACGAGCGAGATGTGAACACGGTGTTTCAGGACTACGCCCTGTTTCCGCACATGAATGTGCTGGATAACGTGGCTTACGGACTGATGGTGCGCAAGGTGCCCAAGGCAGAGCGCTATGCACAAGCCCGCGAGGCACTGGCCATGGTGGCTCTGCCAGACCATGCAGAACGAACGCCCGCGCAGCTTTCTGGTGGCCAGCGCCAGCGCGTCGCTCTCGCACGCGCCCTGGTCAACCGGCCGCGTATTTTGTTGCTCGACGAGCCACTCGGCGCGCTGGATATGAAGCTGCGCGAACAAATGCAGGTGGAGCTCAAAGTACTGCACCGCAAGCTGGGTATTACGTTCGTGTATGTAACGCACGACCAAGGCGAAGCGCTTTCCATGTCAGACCGCATTGCCGTGTTCAACCGCGGCAAGATCGAACAAATAGCCAGCCCGCGTGAGCTTTACCATGCGCCGCGCACACGCTTTGTGGCCGACTTTGTCGGAAGCGCGAACGTGATCGACACCGATCTGGCCAAGAACCTCACCGGCACACCACAAGTATTCTCAGTGCGCCAGGAACACATCGTGATGTTGCCAGCTGACACAGCGCCATGCTCTGGCCACATGCAGATTGAAGGCTCGGTGCTCGCCATTCAGTTCCTCGGTGCCACCCAGCGCATTGAGGTGCAGGTTGGCGACCAAATCATCACCGCCATGCAGGCGGAAAACGAGGTCGCGTCGGAGTTGGCCGCCCACACCCAAGCGGGTCAACGTGTGGCACTGCGCTGGGCACATCAACACATGGTGATGCTGGAAGCCTGAAGGGCACGAACATGCGCACCCTATCAAACTTCTTTTATCACCAGCGTGCTCTCACGCTGCTGCTGATACTGATACCGCCACTGCTGTGGTTTGGCGTCGTTTATGTCGGTTCGCTGCTGGCGCTGTTGAGTCAAAGCGTATTCGTCTTTGACGACATGAGCATGTCGGTCTTGAGGGAGTTCACCTTCGACAACTTTGTCAACCTGCTGGCGCCGGCCAACCTTGACATTGTGCTGCGCACCACGGGTATGGCCATTGCCGTGACGCTGGCTTCGGTTGCCATTGGTTTTCCCATGGCCTACTACATGGCGCACCATGCGAGCCGGGCTGAAAAAGGCTTTTTCTACGTTGGCGTGATGCTGCCCATGTGGGCAAGCTACATCGTCAAAGCCTACGCCTGGACCGTGCTGCTGGCACAAGGCGGCGTGATCTATTGGGTGGTCAATGGGCTGGGCATGCAGAACGTGCTTCAGGCGGTGTTATCCATCCCCGTGATCGGCGGCGACACGCTGGCCACCTCCAACCTGGGCCGCTTTCTGGTCTTCACCTACATCTGGCTCCCCTTCATGATTCTGCCCATACAGGCAGCCATTGAACGCGTGCCAGCCAACCTGCTGCTTGCCTCCAGCGACCTGGGCGCCTCCCCGTTCAAGACCTTTCGAACCGTGCTGTGGCCACTGGCCTTCCCGGGCGTGGTGGCGGGCTCCATCTTTACTTTTTCGCTCACGCTGGGCGACTACATCATTCCCCAGTTGGTGGGCCCTCCGGGGCTTTACATCGGCAGCATGGTCTACACCATGCAAGGCACCATTGGCAACATTCCCATGGCGGCCGCATTTACGGTTGTACCCATCGTGCTGATCACCATCTACCTCGCCATGGCACGCAGACTGGGGGCATTCAATGCGCTCTAAACCCGGAAAACTTTACGGTACCAGCCTGCTGCGCATCACCGCCTATGCCGGACTGGCCTTCTTACACCTGCCGCTGCTGTTCATCGTGCTGTATGCCTTCAACAGCGCCGACAGCAACTCCAACTTTCCCATGGAAGGCCTCTCACTGCGCTGGTTCGCCCGCGCCCTCGAACGCACAGACATTCACGAAGCCTTTTACCTGTCGCTGGCAGTGGCCGCCATGGCCACCATCATCGCCATGGTGCTGGGCACACTGACCGCAGCCGCCCTGAACCGTGACCGATTTTTTGGCAAAGAAGCGTTCACCACGATGCTGATCATGCCCATCGCACTGCCTGGCATCGTCACGGGTTTGGCCCTTCTGTCGGCGTTCAGAATGATGGACGTCAACCCCGGTTTCTGGACCATCGTGGTGGGCCACGTGACCTTCTGCACGGTGCTGGTCCACAACAACGTGGTGGCACGCTTGCGGCGCCTGCCCGGGCGTTTGTGGGAGGCCTCCATGGACCTCGGTGCAGATACCCTGACCACGCTGCGCTACATCATCTTGCCGCAGCTTGGCACCGCCCTGCTGGCGGGCGGCATCTTGGCGTTTGCTCTGTCGGTTGACGAGTTGATTGTGTCCACCTTCACCGCCGGCTCAGACAAAACACTGCCCATCTGGCTCATGGGCCAACTGCTGCGCCCACGTGAAACCGCCCTCACCAACGTGGTGGCGCTGGCCATGATGCTTGTCACGATGCCGCTGATTGTGCTGGCCTGGCGCCTCACCCGCGACGGCGACAGCAGCCCCAACACACGTTGACCACACAGGCGTGTTCCATCTGCTCCCCTCCACGACCCCTTTTCATCTGTTTCAACTTCACAGGACATCCCCATGGCCATCACCCGTTTTCCGACCGAGCTCCTCATCAATGGCCACCGTGTCGCCGGCCAAGGGCGCGTCGAGAGCGTCCTTAACCCCTGCACGGGCGAAGCGCTTTGCGAAGTGCGTGAGGCCAGCGCCGACCAACTGCGCCTCGCGGTGGACGCGGCCAGCGCAGCCTTCCCCGCCTGGGCCGCTCTGACCCCACGCGAGCGCAGCGTCTACCTGTTCAAGATCGCCGATGCCATCGAGGCCCATGGCGATGAACTCGCCATGCTGGAATCGCTGAACTGTGGCAAACCCCTGCCCGCCGCGCGCAACGACGAGATTCCCGCCATTGCAGACGTGTACCGCTTCTTCGGCGGCGCGATTCGCAACATGTCGGGACCGCTCGCGGGCGAATACCTGGCGGGCCACACCAGCATGATTCGGCGCGACCCGCTGGGCGTTGTGGCCTCCATCGCTCCCTGGAACTACCCACTCATGATGGCCGCCTGGAAACTGGGCCCAGCCATCGCAATGGGCAACACCGTGGTGCTCAAGCCCTCAGAAAACACCCCACTGACCACACTGCGCCTGGGTGAACTGCTGGCCGACATCTTGCCTGCGGGCGTGGTCAACATCGTCTGCGGCCGTGGCGACACCGTGGGTGCACCTCTGATCCGCGACCAACGAATCCGCGTGGCCTCGCTCACCGGCGACGTGTCCACCGGCAGCAAAATCATGGAAGCCGCCGCACGCAACATACAGCGCACCCACCTGGAGCTGGGCGGCAAAGCGCCCGTCATCGTGCTCGACGATGCTGACTTGGGGCAAGTGGTCGAAGGTCTGCGCACCTTTGGTTACTACAACGCTGGTCAAGACTGCACCGCCGCCTGCCGCGTCTATGCCACCGACAAGATTTACGAAAAACTGGTAGCTGACCTGAGCAGCGCCGTCTCGACCATCAAGGTAGGCAGCCAGCAAGAACCCGGTGTCGAGATGGGCCCGCTGATCTCGGCTCGCCAACGCGACCGTGTGGCCAGCTTCGTTGATCGTGCCGCGCAGCTCGCTCACATTGAGGTGACTGCCGGCGGCAGCGCCTTGGGCAACCAGGGGTTCTTCTACAAACCCACCGTCATTGCGGGCGCGCGCCAAGAGGACGAAATCGTGCGCAGCGAAGTCTTCGGCCCTGTGGTGTCCATCACCCGCGTGAAAGATGCAGAGCAAGCCGTCGCTTGGGCCAACGACTCAGAGTACGGACTCGCCAGCTCGGTGTGGTCCAACAACGTGGGCACTGCGATGAACATCGCCTCACGCTTGCAGTACGGCTGCACTTGGGTCAATACCCACTTCATGCTGGTGTCTGAAATGCCCCATGGCGGCATGAAACACTCGGGCTACGGCAAAGACATGTCGGTTTATGCGCTCGAGGACTACAGCTGCGCACGACACATCATGGTCAAGCACTGAGCCCTACAGGGTGCCGCGCTGGTTTTTCAGGAAGGCCAGCACCTGAGGCTCTTCGGTGAAGGCCACATTGAAACGGAACCAGGGACTGGGCTGCAGGTCGGGCTCAAACAGGTGACCGGGCCCAAGCAGGATGTCCTGTTCGGCAGCCTTGTAGGCCAGCTCGGTGGCATTCTGGATGTCCGGGTGGCGCGCCCATAAGAACATGCCCGCCTTGGGCTCGCAGAACAGTTCAAAGCCCACGTTCTCCAGCTGCTGGGCCACCCGATGATGGGCCTGCGCCAGGCGCTCGCGCAGGTTTCGCAGGTGCTTGCGCCAGCGTCCGTCCACCAGCGCACCATAGGCCAGACGTTCGCTGAGCTCGGATGACGTCAGGCCAGAGATCATCTTGAGCTGGGCAAAGTCTTCCAGCAGATCCGGCGGCGCCGCCATGAAGCCCACACGGATGTTGGGCGAGATGGTCTTGGAAAAACTGCTGATGTAGACCACGCGCTGCAGCTGGTCGAGGCTGGCCAGCGAGGGGCGCGGCTCGGGGTCGAGGTCGGCGTAGATGTCGTTTTCCACCACAATGAACTGGTGCTGCTCGGCCAGTTGCACCAAGCGGTGCAGGTGCGCGAGGTTGGCCACCGAGCCGGTGGGACTTTGCAGCCGCGGCTGGGTGAAAAACACCTTGGGCTGGTGTTCGAGCACCAAAGCTTCGAGCGCGGCCAGGTCATACCCAGCCGGGGTCCGAGGCACACCGATGAGCCGGGCGCCCAGGAAGCGCAACGAAAACAGCAGGTTGGGGTAACCGGGGTCATCCACCAGCACGGCGTCGCCTGGACGCACCAAACGGCGCGCCACCAGATCCATGGCCTGGCTGGAACCCTGGGTGAGGAGCACCTGGTCGGCGCTGACGGCGATTTCCTGCTCGGCGAGCAGATCGCGCACCAGCTGGCGCAGCAGCGCAAAACCCTTGGGCTCGCCGTAGCCACCCAGGTCCACATCCTCGGCCGCCAGCGTGCGCAGGCTGCGGCGCAGACCTTCTTCAAACAGCCAGTCACCGGGCAGCCAGCCGCAGCCCGGCTTCATGCGCAGCGCGCGGGCTTCGAACACCCGGCGCAGATACCACATGGAATCGAAGTTGTAGTTGGCCGACTCGACGGGCATGGTCCCGGGGGCCTGGGGCGCCACACCTTCGCGCCTGCGCACGAAAAACCCCGAATGCGGACGCGAGACAAAGTAGCCGAGCGCCACCAGCCGGTCGTAGGCGTCGACCACGGTGTACACGCTCACGCCGTGGGCGTGGGCGAACTGGCGGATCGAAGGCGCCTTGGAACCCGGGCGCAGATTGCCGCTCTGGATCAGGTCGCGAAACCCCTCGACGATCTGCACCACCAGCGGGCTGGTGCTTTTGGGGTTGAGAGTGAACATGAGCTGTCCGGATCAATCTGTACTGG
Source organism: Hydrogenophaga sp. (assembly GCA_020047875.1). Lineage (GTDB taxonomy): Bacteria > Pseudomonadota > Gammaproteobacteria > Burkholderiales > Burkholderiaceae_C > Hydrogenophaga. The sequence continues at coordinate 678 of JAIFNE010000074.1, read as the reverse complement.
TCTGCAGGACTGCACAGTGCATCGCTGTACCAGCACTGTCTGTATATGTTAGCGGCGACCCATGCGCCCTACAGTCCGCCCCAATCTGAATTTTCTTCACGATCGGAGCCTTCTGTATGCAACGCGAATGCCAGGCAGCCGTCCCCCGCGGCGTCGGTCACAGCCACCAGATCTTCATTGCCAAAGGCGAAAACGCCGAGATCTGGGACGTGGAAGGCCGACGCTACATCGACTTCGCCGGCGGCATCGCCGTGCTCAACACGGGCCACCGCAACCCGGCTGTGATCGAGGCCGTCAAGGCGCAGCTCGACCGGTACACCCACACCTGCTTTCAGGTGCTGGCCTACGAACCCTACGTGGAACTGGCCGAGCGCCTGAACGCCAAGGCCCCGGGCGATTTCGCCAAGAAAACCCTGTTCCTGACCACCGGCGCCGAAGCGGTGGAAAACGCGATCAAGATCGCGCGCGCCCACACCGGCCGCTCGGGCGTGATCGCCTTCACCGGCGGCTACCACGGCCGCACCCTGCTGACTCTGGGCATGACCGGCAAAGTCGCGCCCTACAAGACCGGCTTCGGACCGTTCCCAGGCGAGATCTTTCACGCCCGCTTCCCCAGCGCGCTGCACGGCGTGAGCGTGAATGACGCGATCGCTTCGGTCGAACAGATCTTCAAGAACG
>JAIFNE010000209.1 GCA_020047875.1 Hydrogenophaga sp. | reverse complement strand
GATCCGGTCGAAATCGGCAGCGAATCTCTGATTCCAGCAGCAATTGCGGCCTCATTGGGGCTGGCTGGAAATCGAGGTCACGGATTCAGGTAAATAGTTATGCCACCACGCGCAGCTTGCCCGGCTCGGCAGCGGCGTCGAACTTCACCCCGGCCTGTTCCAGAATGAAGGCTTCGATGCGCTCCAGAAACGGGCGCAAGGCGTCAACACTTCGCGGGCGGTAGCCTTCAGCGGTTGCGCTTGGCTTGTGGCCCATGACTTGCGCGATAGCCCCGGCAGGTGCCCCGGCTGCCTCCCCCAGCAGCGAGAACGAACGGCGCAGCCCGTGAATGGTCAGGGCCTCGATTGCGGCGCTTTTCAGGGCGCTTGCATGGCTTGCGCGGGTGTCGGCAATGCGCCCCGCTTTTCCCGTGCTGGCGAACACAAATTCATTGACACGCGGCAGGGTCGCCAGCAGTTCCACCTTGTCGGCAATGGTCAGCTTGCGCCACTGAAAATCCACATCAGCCCACTTCATCGCGGCCAGTTCCTCACGGCGGGCACCAGTCAGCAGCAAGGCGCGCAGGTACACCGATGCGGTGCGGTTGTTCAGTTGTTCAACCCCAGACCACCAGCCGGGCACCTGGGCAGCCTCCAGGGCATCGGTGCGGCGGGTGTTGCTGGGCAGGCTCTCCAGAATGGCGGCGGCGCGGCCAGCATCGCGGTCGGTCAGCTTGCGGTACTCGGGGCGGGCGCTACACCAGCGCAGGAAGCCCCGGAACATCATCAGGGCGCGGGCGGCTTGGTGTTTGCTTGTGAGGGCTTCGCGGTCGTGCCAAGCCTTCAACGTGTCCTCGTTCACACCAGCCAGGGGCAGCGCCAGCAGGGGATACAGCGGCCCGGGTCGCGTCAGGCCCTTCCCTCGCTTTTTCTCCACGCCACCGGGCGCGGCCATCGTCTCAAGGCCAGCACGATAGCCAGGCTTCCAAGCATCGCGGCGCTTGGGCTTGCCTTGCGCCAGGTACAGCGGCCACACGTCGCCCACCGTCACGGCCTGGGCAGCGGCGGCGGCCTTGCTCGCGGCCTTGTCCACCTGTTGCTGGCGCTCGATTTCGCGCGGGTCTTGCCCACCGTCCAACACCACAGCCAGGCGGCGGGCCTCGGTTCGGGCCTGCTCAATGCTCCAGGCGCGAACGTCACCGATGGTGCGGCGTATGGTTTGCCGGTTCAGCTTGGCCTCGAACACGAACGACTTAGCCCCGGTGTTTGTCACCCGCACGCGCAGCCCCGGCGCTTTGGTATCGCGTAAAAAGGCTTGCGCCTTGGCGTCGGTGCGGCAGGTCAGTCGCTCGATTGCGCCAGCGGTCAAGTCAATGGCCTGGGTGGTGTCGGGCAGCGCGGTTTTTTTCGGTCGGGCCATGCTGAATTTTTCCGGTCGGATGGCTACACCGCGAACCCGTGTAGCCACTGTGTAGCCAAAAACCCCCTATTTTGGGGAATATCAATCAACGGTCGCGCTGTTCACTTGTCCAGTGCTTCGCTTGTAAGCTGTTGATTTATATTGATTCTACTATGGCAATCAACACACTGGAATTCTATTTTCCCTTCATTCGTAATGAGAAGGTCGGGTGTTCGATTCATCTCTCCGGCACCAATGAAATCATGGAAAGCCCGCTATCCAAAAGATAGCGGGCTTTTTTTGGCCAGCGCTGGGCAGTCATCCCGCACCTGCGGGCGAATGGTGTGTCGGCTCAGCCAACGGCTGCCCTCACCCTCCCTATACTTCGCCGATGAACATCGCCGATCTCCGAAAAAGTTACGAAAAAGCCGAGCTCAGCGAGTCGGCTTCTCACGCCGACCCAGTGCAACAGTTTGATCGCTGGCTGCAAGAGGCCATCAGCAGCGAAGTGCCCGAGCCCAATGCGATGACCGTGGCCACCGTAGGCCCGGATCTGCGGCCGAGCACGCGGGTGGTGCTGATCAAAGGCTTCGATACACAGGGCATCGTCTGGTACACCAACTACGCGAGCCGAAAGGGCCGCGAGCTCGCTGGCAACCCGTTTGCTGCGCTGCAGTTTCACTGGGTCGAGCTGGAGCGGGTGGTTCGCATTGAGGGCGTGGTGGAGAGGGTGAGCGACGCCGAGAGCGATGCCTACTTCAAAAGCCGTCCGCTGGACAGCCGCATCGGCGCCTGGGCCAGCCCGCAAAGTGACGTGATTGACAGCCGCGCTGTGCTGGTGGCCAACGCGGCGCGTTTTGGCGCGCAGTTCCTGCTGAATCCCCCGCGGCCACCGCACTGGGGGGGTTACCGCCTGAAAGCCGAGCGCTGGGAATTTTGGCAAGGCCGCAAGAGCCGGCTGCACGACCGGCTGCGCTACACGACACAGGCCGATGGGACGTGGCTGCGGGAACGGCTGGCGCCGTGACCGGGCTTCACGCCGGCTGAAACACACAGCGCCAACGTGGTACACCAACTGAGCAAGCGACCGAAATCAGGCTGAGCACCCTCCACGGATGACGCAGCGTTAAGAAACCGTCGAGCAGCCAACTGCTCTTCCGCATCGCAACCGCGCGGACTTGGGGCAGCGTCTTCAGGCGCCAGCCAGCAGCTTCTTCAGGTCTTCGGCCAGTGCTTGAGCGCCGGTGCCGTAGCGGTTGTAGAGGCGTATCCGCCCTTGCGGGTCATATACGTAGCTACCAGCCGAGTGGTCCATGGTGTAGTTCTCAGGCGTGCTGCCAGGCACTTTCTTGTAGTAAATCTTGAAGCTTCGGGCCAGCGCGGGCAGATCGTCGAGCTTGGCGTAGAGCGCCAGAAAACTGGGGTCGAAGGCCGCCATGTAGGCCTTCATGATCTCGGGCGTGTCGCGCTCCGGGTCGATGCTGACAAACAAGCCCTGCATGCGTTCACCATCGGCACCGAGCAGCTGTTTGGCCTGCGCCATCTCGGCGAGCGAGGTGGGGCACACGTCCGGGCACTGCGTGAACCCGAAGAAGACAACCACCACCTTGCCTTTGAAGTCGGCCAAAGTCCGGGCCTGGCCGTTGTGGTCGGTGAGGGCAAATCCGGTGGCGTAGTCGGCGCCAGTGATGTCGATGCCAGTGAACGGTGGCTTGCTTTCGCTGCAGGCGGTCAGAACCAGTGCAGAGGCCGAGATCAAAAAGGAGCGACGTGGAATGTCAAGTGCCATGGGCATGCCTCAGCTGAGGATTTCAGAAAGCGGAGTTGGGCGCGCTGGCTGCACACGGTACACCGACTCCGCGAGGGCGTGGTTCACAGGTAGTGATCGATCAGCAGCGCCGCAAACAGCAACGACAGGTGCCAAAGCGAAAAGCGAAACGTTTTGCGTGCCAGCGTGTCGGAATAATCGCGCCACAAGACGAAGGCATAGGTACAGAAGCCGATGCTCAGGAGCACCGCCGCCGCCAGATAAAACCAGCCACTCATGCGCATCACAAACGGCATCAGGCAGGCGGCAAACAGAACAAAGGTGTAGAGCAGGATCTGCAAGCGGGTGAACTCGGAGCCGTGGGTCACTGGCAGCATGGGCAGGCCCGACTTGCGGTAATCCTCTACCCGATACAACGCCAGGGCCCAGAAATGCGGCGGGGTCCAGAGAAAAATAATGAGAAACAGGATGAGTGCTTCGGGTGCGACCACGCCGGTCATGGCGGCCCAGCCCAGCACCGGTGGCATGGCACCCGACGCGCCGCCGATCACGATGTTCTGCGGCGTCAGCGGCTTGAGGATCACGGTGTAGATAACCGCATAGCCGACGAAGGTGGCAAACGTGAGCCACATCGTCAGTGGATTGACCCACACATACAAAACCACCGAGCCCAGCGCGCACAGCACCGCAGAAAAGCTGAGCGTGCGCGCATTGGTCAACTCGCCCTTGGCCGTCGGGCGCCAGGCGGTGCGCTTCATCTTGGCGTCGATGCGCTGCTCGACCACGCAGTTGAACGCGGCCGCGGCGCCAGCCACCAGCCAGATACCAAAACACGCAATGGCCGCGCGCTGCACCTCGGCCCAGCTGGGCAGCCCGGGAACCGCGAGCACCATGCCAATCAGCGCGCAGAACACGATCAGTTGGATCACCCTGGGTTTGGTGAGCGCGTGGTACTGGCGCCAGACCGACGGCAAGGCGGATGGGGCGGCAGGGCTGGAGGCAGAACTCATCGGTTGGAACGCGAAAGGCTGAGGGAAGCGGGCAGGCTTGCCCGCGCCAGGCTGCGGCTACCGATCAGGGCGCCCGTCATCACAATCACCAGCGCGGCCGCACCGCCCGTATGGGATACCGCGGCCAGCAGCGGCCAGTCCAGCACCACATTGGTCAGGCCAGTAAAGAACTGCCACAGCGCCAGACCAACCAGCCAGCAGGCGCTGCGTCGCATCGCCGGTACCTGCCACAACGCCCAGGCCAGCCAGGCCATGCCAGCAAACACCACCACCGCCGACAGCCGGTGGACATAGTGAATGGCGGTCAGGGCCTGGAAGGGAAGCGCATCGCCGGTGTGGGCCATGCCCAGCTCCCGCCAGAGGGCGAAGCCATGGCGGAAGTCCATCGCCGGCCACCAGCTGCCCTGGCAGGTGGGGAAATCGCTGCACGCGAGCACCGCGTAGTTGGTGCTGACCCAGCCGCCGAGCGCGATTTGCACCCAGACCAGTCCGAACACGGCGATCAGCAACCGGCGCGTTCCCGCTGCGAGACCGATCGGGCCGGGGCTGCCGGGCTCAGACAGTTCGTAGGCAACCGATTGCCCGCGCAGCAGCGCCAACAAGGCCATGCCACCAAGCAGGTGCAGGGTGACGATGGCGGGAAACAGCTTCATGGTGACGGTCAGTGCACCAAAGGCGCCCTGCAGACAGACCCAGACCAGCGTCAGCGCGGGCCACCAGTAAGACACGCTGAGCCGACGCCGCTCAACAAAACTGACCGCCGCCAGCACCAGAATCAACACCCCCACGCCGGTGGCGAGGTAGCGGTGCACCATCTCGATCCAGGCCTTGGAGAAGGTCACCGGGCCGGTGGGCATGGCTTCCTGCGCCGCGGCAATCGATGCCTTGGCGCCCACCGGGCTGACGCTGCCATAGCAACCCGGCCAATCAGGACAGCCGAGCCCGGAATCGGTAAGCCGGGTGAAGGCGCCAAACAGCACAAGATCGAAGGTGAGAAACAGCGTCACCAGGGTCAACACGCGCAGGCGCTGCGCGGGCGGCGCGTGCCGGTTGCGCAGCCATACCCAGGCAAGAGGTCCGAGCGCAATCAAAACGCCAAGCAGCATCAGCCGGGCGATGGGAGCGAGGTCGTAAAGCGGCTGGGTGTCCATGTCAGTGGCGCGCGGCCATCAAAGGCCTCGGGCTGCGCCCTTGCGGGATAGCGAGCGTGATGGAACGGGGGAGGTTCATGTTGGGTGATGCTTGAACGCCTCGGTCTGCTGCCACGACCCACAGGGGATCGCGACAGGGGAGGCGCGCAGCGTTGTCTTGTCTCAGTTGGACGGGCGGCCCGCCGTATCCCAGAATGCCGATGCACGCAACAGGCGGTTGAGATCGCGCTGGACCTGCTTGGGGTCAAAATCGGCTGGGAATCGCATCATCCAGTTCCCCAGCGGGTCGACCACATACAGGTGATCCTCAAGCGCCGTGCCTGCCGCCGGCTCCAGCCAGCGGGTGAGCTCAACGCGATCCATGCGGAGTACGGCCGCGTTCTGGGTCGCATCGCGCAGCGCCGGACTCAGATCGACCGAACCGGTACGCAGCCAAACCCAGTCAAGCCGGTCCTTTTCTCGCCCCAGCGTCTCGCGCAGTTGGTGCTGCAGGTACAGGTGCTGCTGGCAGCGCTCGTTGCAGCCGCTATCGGCCACGCTGATGAGCAGCCACTGGTCCTTCAGACTGGCCAGTGGCACGGTCTGACCCTGGGCATTCACACCGGAGATCGCTGGAATGGGTCGCTGCGGCTGGATCAGGTCACCGTAGTTGGTCCTGCCCTGAGGTCGGACCACGTAATAGGTGAAGTAGGAGGCAATCACCGGAGACGCGCACACCAGCAGCAACAGCAGCATTTTCCAGCGGCCCGCTCGCGTGGTCGCGGCCGAACTGGCGCTGTTGTGGTCGAACTGGGGCAGGCTGTGCACCGTCATGGTCAGGGGTTCATCGGGTTTCGGGGCCATGGACGTTGCGCTTTCGGCGGGGGGAGATCAGTTGGAACCAGAAATAGAGCACGACCGTGAGGGCGCAAAGCCCAAACCACTGGAAGGCATACCCGTGGTGCTTGGCAACCCCCGTGTCGATTCGGGGCCACTGGCGTACCAGACCGTCGCTGGCATCACCGGACTGCAGCACCGACGCTTCGAGCAACGGCAGCCGGAACTCAGAAGCAAACGCAGCCAACTCGATATTCTGCCGGATCGGACCCGGCGCCGATGGACCCAGTTCGTAAAGCTTGGCGGGTGGCGGGGCCAAGTGACCGGTCAGCGTCACCTCATCGCTGAGCGTTGGCACCTCGGGCACGCGGCTGCGGTCAACGAAATCGCGTGGCGTCCAGCCGCGCTGGACCAGCACGGTTCGCTCGCTGCCCGCCAGGCGCAGGGGCGTCACCAGGAAAAACCCCGGTCGGCCCGCCATCTGGCGGTTGTCAAGAAACACACTGGCCTCTGGAACCCAGTGCCCCCGCAAAACCACGGGTCGAAACCAGGCAGACTGCAGATCCTGGGCTTGCAGCAAGTCCCGCTCGGTCCAGACCGGCAGGGCCGCACGCACATCCATTTCGGTCTGCAGGGCGTGCTTCTGATCTGCTCGCTGGAGCTGCCAGCGCCCAAGCGAAGCGGTGATCGCCACGGTGATCACCGCAGCCAGCGTCACGACCCAGAAACGCCAGACGGGGCGACTCACACGCCTGCCCTTCCTGCAAATCCGCAGCGCGAGATAATCGAGCCCATGAAATATCTGGTCATTGCGGCATTCGTTGCCATCATCGGTAGTCTGGGCACTGCGCTGGTGTTCATGATGCGAGCGGGGAAGTCGGCGGCTGAGGCCAGCGAGCAAACCAGCTCCGCAGCGAGCAAGCGCATGGCACGCGCGCTTGCCTTCCGGGTGGGCTTCTCGGTGCTGCTGTTCGTGGTGGTTCTCATCAGTTACTGGATGGGCTGGATTCAGCCCACCGGACTTCCTGCAAATCCTTGACTGGGCTGCGATTGCCAAGGTTCCAACAAAAAAGCGCCATGTGGCGCTTTTTTGTTGGCTCTCCCGCTGGGCGCAGGAATCCTGTTAACAGCCACATCACATCCAGTAAATCAGGATGTAGAGGCCAAGCCACACAACGTCGACGAAATGCCAGTACCAAGCGGCACCCTCAAAGCCGAAATGGCTTTTCGCTGTGAAATGGCCTTTTTGCAATCGCAGCGTGATGAAAAGCAGCATCAACATGCCAACGAAAACGTGGAAGCCGTGGAAACCGGTCAGCATGAAGAAGGTAGAGCCGAAAATGCCTGAGGTGAGCTTGAGGTTGAGGTCTGTGTAGGCATGGTAGTACTCGTAGCCCTGAACCCCCAGGAACACGATACCCAACAACACCGTCATCCACATGAAGGCAATGGTTTTGGCGCGCTGCCCCGCCTGAAGAGCGTGGTGGGCGATCGTGAGCGTCACGCCGGAGGTCAGCAGCAGCGCGGTGTTGATGGTGGGCAGCCAGAACGGGCCCATGGTCTGGAACGGCTCGACCATGTTGGCTGGCGAGCCGGTCGCGCCAGCAACGCTGCTTGGCCAAGCTGCGCTGAAGTCGGGCCACAGCAACGCGTTTTCAATATTGCCCAGGGCCGGCACCGAATGGGTGCGGGCCCACCACAGCGCGGTGAAGAATGCGCCGAAGAACATCACCTCTGAGAAGATGAACCAACTCATGCTCCAGCGGTAGGAGAGGTCGATTTTTCGACCATACAGACCCCCTTCGCTCTCGCTGACCGCATCACGGAACCACTGGAAGGTCACGATAGCCCAGAACGCCAAACCAAAGGCCAGTGAGTAAGCGCCCCAAGCAGCGCCGTTGATCCACTGCACGGAACCCAGGAGGACAAAAAACATGCCCGCAGCCGCCAACACCGGATGGCGGGAGGGACCTGGAACAAAGTAGTACGGCGTGGTGCCCGAGGTGGTGGATGACATGCTCACTCCTAACCTTTATCGCTTGTATGAATAAGAAAAACCAAAACTTCCGATGTGTACTCGATCAGGGAACGATCCAGTGCACCAAGGCAATCAACCCAAGCACAAACAACAAGGCCATCACAATGCCCACGCCAATAATGTGGACGGGGTTGAGGCTGGCAATGTCTTTTTGATAGTCGGCATTGCGGCGAACGCCCAAGAAACCCCACAACACCGCTTTCACGGTTCCCACAAGGTTTCCGGGGCGCTGGTGAAGAGGCACTTCGCTCACACCGCGCCCGCCGTAGCAACGGCAGGCAACCGCACCGGGAAGGCGGCAGGCACCTGCGCCACGTCTTGCGGCGCGGCGGGCACCTTGCCCCCCACTTCAAAGAAGGTGTACGAGAGCGTGATGGTGGTCACGTCTTTGGGCAACTTGGGGTCGATCACAAACGCCACCGGCCACTCCTTCTTTTCACCCGGTGTCAATGTGTACTGCGTGAAGCAAAAGCACTCGAGTTTGTTGAAGTGCGCCATGGCCTGCTTGGGCGCGTAGCTGGGGATCGCCTGCGCGGCCATGGTGCGGTTCTGGATGTTCTGGAATTCGTACAGAACTGTGGTCAGTTCGCCCGGATGCACCTGCAAGGAGCGAACCTCGGGTTTGAAGTGCCAGGGACCGCGCACGTTCACGTCGAACTCGACGGTGATGGTGCGCGACTTGTCCACCTGCGAGTTGGCCGGCGACTTGGGCTTGAGACCAGGCACCTCGCGCTCGGACAGCGCGAGGATGTTGATACCGGTCACCTCGCAAATGGCCCGATAAATCGGTACCAGCGCGTAACCGAAGGCGAACATACCGAGCGCGATCACGCCCAGCTTGCCCACCATCTTGAAGTTTTCGTGTTTAAGGCCCATGGCTCGCACTTGCTCTGTGATGTCGGTTGTGGTTTCAACCGCCGAAGAACGCAATCTTGCCGACAAACCCCAGCAAAAACACCAGAGCCACCGACGCCAGGATCAGCGCCAGCCGCACATTGTTTTTCTTGTCACTGTCGGTTTTCATGGAATGTCTTGCGCGCTCAGCCAATCACCCGGGTCGCGGTCACGTCCAGCTTGGGAGGTGTCTCGAAGGTGTGAAACGGTGCGGGCGAAGGCACTTCCCACTCCAGGCCTTCTGC